>DASXRB010000934.1:0-11618 GCA_036506875.1 Kribbellaceae bacterium
CATCATCAGTAGGCCGTAGAACGCCGCGACGATGGCGCCGATCAGCGAGATCCGCGCCGCCGTCGGGTTCGGCTCCACAGCGGTCTCCGGCCCGGTCGCCGCCCCGGCCTGCGGGTGGCCGAACGGCGCGCCGAACTGCCCCGGAACGTACTGGCCCGAGCCGTACTGCCCCTGGCCGTACTGACCGGATCCGTACGGTCCGTACTGTCCCTGGCCGTACGGACCGTGGCCGAACTGGTCGTGGCCGCCGTACGGCGTCTGGCCGAACTGACCCGAGCCGTACTGGCCGTACGGCTGCCCGTACTGACCGGGCTGGCCGTAGCCCGGCTGACCCGACCCGTAGGCACCCGGCTGGCCGTACTGGCCGTAGCCGCCACCTCCGTACTGCCCGCCGTACTGGCCGTACTCGCCCTGCCCGGACTGCGGCGACCCGTACTGCCCGTACTGCTCCTGCCCGAACCGACCACCCTGACCCGCACCGTACTGACCACTCTCAGCAGGCCCGGACTGACCGCCGTACTGGCCGGCGCCGTACTGCCCGCTCTCCGCGGGTCCGTACTGGCCGCCCGCCGAGACGTCGTACGACGAATCGGGGCGCGGCGGACTCGTGTCCTCGCCCGCTGTCTCTGTCCCCGGTCGCTCGCTCTCCGCCTCAGGGCCCTTCTCAGAGCCCTGAGCCTCTGCCCGCGCGGTCTCGGTGCTCGCGGCATCGGCGTCCGTGGTCGCGGACTCGCCGGCCGACGGCCGGGCCTGGGCGTTCGGGCTCGGGTCGGGTGCGCCGTACCGGGGCCCGTCGCCGTACGGCTCCGCGGGCGGCACGACCGTTTCCGCCGACTCGTCCGGCGTCTCGTCACCGCGACCGTAGGTCGGGAAGTCCTGCGACATCGTGCTCCTGGCGGTATGAATCGGGAACGCCGCGCATGCTCCCCGCGCGACCGGAACCCTTCCGAGCCTACGACGTACCGGAGTCCCCGCGCGCCGAGCCGGCCGGGTGGACGGTGGTGCGGAGGGTGCGGTAGGTGGTGCGGACCCGGTCGCCGGCGGAGGGGTCGGCCGGGTCGGGGAGCGGTGCGGGTGAGACGGCCCAGTCGGGTGGGGCCGGGGTGCCGGACAGCGCCCAGGCGGCCTGGCGGGCGGCGCCGAGGGCGACGTACTCGGCCGGCGGTGGTACGACGACCGGGCAGCCGAACACGATCGGGGCGACCTCGGCCACGGCCGCCGAGCGGGCCGCACCGCCGATCAGCAGCACGCGTGAGACCGGTACGCCGACCGCGCGCAGCGCGTCGATGCCGTCCGCCAGACCGCACAGCATGCCCTCGACCGCGGCACGGGCCAGGTTCTCCGGGGTCGCGTTGCGCCGGGTCAGCCCGCCGAGCGTCCCGGTCGCGTTCGGAAGGTCCGGCGTACGCTCGCCGTCCAGGTACGGCAGCAGCACGAGACCGCCGGCACCCGCCGGCGCGGCGAGCGCCAGCTTCTCCAGACCGTCCAGGTCGACGTCCAGCATCGCCGCGGCGGTCGTCAGCACCCGGGCCGCGTTCAGCGTGCACACGAGCGGCAGCTGCGCCCCGGTCGCGTCCGCGAAGCCGGCCACGAACCCCGAAGCGTCCGCGGTGGGCTGCCCGAACGACGCGAAGACGGTCCCGCTGGTGCCGAGGGACACCACCACGTCACCGGGCCCGATCGACAGCCCCAGCGCCGCGGCCATGTTGTCGCCGGTCCCGGCGGCGACGAGCGCCCCGTCAGGCAGCACCCCACCCAGCGCCCCGTTCGACGCCGGCCCCGCGACGTCCGCCGGGCCGAGCACCCGCGGCGTCCCGACGACCCGGCCGAAGGCCAGCTCCAGCAGATCCTCGCGATACGCCCCGGTCCGCGCCGACCAGTACCCCGTGCCGGATGCATCACCGCGATCCGTCACCAGCGCCCCGGTCATCCGGTAGGTCAGCCAGTCGTGCGGCAGCACCACGGAACTCACCCGCGCGGCCGGGCCGGGCTCGTGCGACGCCAGCCAGCGCAGCTTCGTCACCGTGAACGACGCCACGGGCACCGACCCGACCGCCTCGGCCCACGCCGCGGGTCCGCCCAGCTCGGCGACCAGCTCGCTCGCCGCGCCCGCGGACCTGGTGTCGTTCCACAGCAGCGCCGGCCGCACCACCCGGTGGTCGTTGTCAAGGGCAACCATCCCGTGCTGCTGCCCGGCCACCGAGATCGCCGCGACACCGTCCAGCAGCCCGCCTTCGCAGGCGGACAGGAGAGCGGACCACCAGACCTCCGGGTCCACCTCGGTCGCGTCCGGGTGCGGCGCCCGCCCAGTGCGCACGACGGCACCGGTCGCCGCGTCGCAGACCACGACCTTGGTCGACTGGGTGGACGAATCGACACCGGCTACGAGGGGCATGCGACCCATCCTCGCCCGATGCGCCTCACCCGGCCAGTGCCTCGAGCGTCGCGCGGGCGCCGCGCTCGTGCAGCGACCGCAGCGACGAGGTGTACGACGCGACGAACCGCTCGTCGGAGGCCAGGTCGCCGAACAGGTCCGGGTCCGAGATGAAGACCAGCGGGTCCTCGTGGTTGTGCCGCGCACGCTCGATCAGCACGTCCCGCAGCCGGTCCACCACCACGATCGGCTCGCCCTGCTCGTCGATGCCCTCGGCGTACCGGGCCCACGACGCCACCACCAGTGCCGACCGCTCGATCCCGCGCCCGGCGGCCAGCTGCTCGCGCACGACCGGCAGCAGCCACTTCGGGATCCGGTCCGAGCTCTCCGCACACAGCCGGGCGAGCGTGTCGCGCACCTCCGGGTTGGCGAACCGCTCGATCAGCTCGGCCCGGTACGCCGCCAGGTCGACGCCCGGCACCGGGGGCAACGTCGGCGTCCCCTCGTGCTCCATGTAGCCGAGCAGGAACTTCACGAAGAGCGGATCCGCGCAGACCTGGTGCGCGTAGCGGTAGCCCGCCAGATAGCCCAGGTAGCACAGCGCCTGGTGGCTCGCGTTCAGCAGCCGCAGCTTCATCAGCTCGTACGGCTGCACGTCCGGCACCAGCTGCACCCCGGCCTCCTCGAACGGCGGCCGGTCGCCGCCGAACGCGTCCTCCAAGACCCACTGGGTGAACGGCTCGCACACCACCGGCCAGCCGTCGGACACCCCGAACCGCGACGCCAGCGCCTCCCGGTCGTCGTCCGTGGTGACCGGCGTGATCCGGTCAACCATCGAGTTCGGGAACCGCACCTCGGTCTCGATCCAGGACGCCAGGTCCGGGTCCTTCAGCCGGGCGAACGCCGTCAGCATCCGCTGCGCGACGTGCCCGTTGCCGGGGATGTTGTCGCACGACATCACCGTGAAGGGCGGTACGCCGGCCGCCCGCCGCCGCGCGAGCGCCTCGGTGATGAACCCGAACACGCTCACCGGCGGGGCCCCGCCGCGCAGGTCCGCGGCCAGCCCCGGGTCGGACGTGTCCAACTCACCGGTCACCTGGTTGACGTGGTACCCGCCCTCGGTGATGGTCAACGACGCGATCCGGGTGACCGGGTCCGCCATCCGGTCCAGCACCGTCTCCGGGTCGTCGGGCGCGAACCGGTAGTCCACGATCGACCCGATCACCCGCGGTTCGAGCGTCCCGTCCGGGTGTTTCACGACCAGCGTGTAGAGGTGGTCCTGCGCCCGCAGCACGTCGCGCATCCGGGCGTCTCCCGGCATCATCCCGACCCCGCGAACACCCCAGTCGAGTGCCCTCCCGGCGTTCATCAGCCGGTCCAGGTACATCGCCTCGTGGGCGCGGTGGAAGCCGCCGACACCGAAGTGCACGATGCCGGGCCGGACCGCGCCCCGGTCGTACGACGGGACCTCGACAGCGCGGTCCAGCGCGCCCAGCGTCGTACCGCTCAACGGCACCGGATCGGTCACTTGACCGCACCCAGGGAGAGCCCGCGGACGAGCTTGTCCTGAGCGGCGAACCCGGCGATCAGCACCGGCAGCGACACCAGCGTCGCGGCCGCGCACAGCTTGGCCAGGAACAGGCCCTGGCTGGAGATGAACCCGACCAGGAAGATCGGCGCCGTCGCGGCCCGCACCGCGGTGAGGTTGACCGCGAACATGAACTCGTTCCAGCTGAAGATGAAGCAGATCAGGCTGGTCGCCGCGAGTCCCGGCGTGGCGATCGGCGCCACGATCGAGACCAGCGACCGGATCAGGCCCGCGCCGTCCACCTGCGCGGCCTCCAGCACCTCCACCGGCACCTCGGCGAGGAACGAGCGCATCATCCACACCGCGATCGGCAGGTTCATCGACGTGTAGAGGATGACCAGGGTGAAGACGTTGTCGAGCATCCCGGCGTCCTTGACGATCAGGTAGATCGGCAGCAGCGCCGCGATCGGCGGCAGGAACTTCGTCGACAGGAAGAAGAACATCACGTCGGTCCACTTCTCGACCGGCTTGATCGACAGCGCGTACGCCGCCGGCACCGCGAGCAGCAGCACGAGCGCGGTCGAGACGATGCTCGCCGTCGCCGAGTTGACCAGGTACGGCCCGACCCCGCGGTCGAACAGATCGCCGTAGTTGGAGAACGTGATCGCCGCGAACGGCGACGGCGGGTTCGTCGCCGCGTCGGCCTCCCGGTGCACCGAGGTCAGCACCATCCAGGCGACCGGGGCGAAGAAGATCAGCGTGACGATCCAGGTCCCCAGCGCCCACCACGCGCCGGCCCCGCCCGGCTCCCGGGTTCGCCCGCGCCGCGCCCGGCGCTGGTTGGTCGTCGTATCGGTCGGCGGCTGCTCCACGAGGGTGGTCATCGCGAGATCTCCTCCCTGAACAGCGACGAGATGACGCGCAGCGCGAAGGTCGCGACGATGATGGTGCCGGCCACCACCACGACACCGGCGGCCGCCGCCTCGCCGTACTCGTACTTTCGGAACATGGTCAGGTAGATCTCGTACGGCAGGTTGGTCGTGGCCGCGCCCGGCCCGCCCTGCGTGATCGTGAAGATCGCGTCGAAGGTCTGTACGACGTAGATCGAGCCGAGCAGGACCGACAGCTCGATGTACTGCCGCAGGTGCGGCAGCGTGATGAACTTGAAGGTCTGGAAGCCGCTGGCCCGGTCGATCTTCGCCGCCTCGAGCACGTCACCGGGCTGGGACTGCAGCCCGGCCAGCAGGATCAGCATCATGAACGGCGTCCACTGCCACACCAGTGCCGCGATCACGGCCGGCATCGGCGTCTTCGACACGTAGTCGACCGTCGGTCCCTCGGCGGCCCCGAACAGCTGCCAGATCCAGTTCAGGACACCGTTGAACAGGCCGTAGTCCGGGTTGTAGAGCGCGTGCTTCCACAGCAGCGCCGACGCCACCGGCATCACCAGGAACGGCGCGATCAGCAGGGTCCGCGCGACCCCGCGGCCCGGGAACTTCCGGTCCAGCAGGATCGCCAGCGTCAGCCCGATCAGCAGGCTGACCACCACGACCGACGCCGTCAGCACGACGGTGTTCACCACCGCGGTCCGCAGCCGGCTGTCGGTGAAGACCGTGCCGTAGTTCTTCAGCCCCGCGAACGACTGGTACTTCCCGAGCCCCAGGAAGCTCTTGTCGGAGGGCTGCAGGATGTTCCAGTTCAGCGTGGACACCGCGATCGTCACCAGGAACGGGATCTGGGTGACCACGATGGTGAAGATCAGCGCGGGAAGCAGCGGCCCCCGTAGCCGCCACTTGTCCCGTGCCTCCCGCCGCTCGGTCGAGCCCGCGGTGACCGCCGCGTCAGGCGCTAGCGCTGTCATGGTCCCGCCCTACTTGTACTTGCTCGCTACTTGTTCGGCGAGCTGCTGGCCGCGCGACAGGGCCTGTGCGACCGAGCCCCGTCCGGCGATGGCCGCGGCGATGTCCTGCGTCACCTTGGTGCCGAGGTCCTGGAACTCCGGGATGTCGACGAACTGCACACCGACCGTGGGCCGGGGCTGGACGCCGGGGTTGGTCGGGTCGGCCTCCTCGATCGCCTTCAGCGTCATCTCGCCGAACGCGGCCGCGGCCTTCTTGTACTCCGGCACCTCGTAGGTGCTGGCCCGCTTGCCGGCCGGCAGCCGCGACCAGCCGAGCTTCTCGCCGACCAGCTTCTCGTAGTTCTTGCTCGACGCCCACAGGATGAACTTCGCCGCGTCGTCGGCCTTCTTCGTGGTCTTCGGCATCACCCAGGACCAGGTCCACAGCCAGCCGGAGGACTTGGTCTTCTCCACCGGGGCGAAGACGTAGCCGACCTTGCCGGCGACCTTGCTGACGCTCGGGTCCTCCAGCGAACCGGCCGCCGAGGTGGCGTCGTACCACATCGCGACCTTGCTCTGGCTCATCGCGTTGAGGCACTCGGTGAAGCCGGCCTGCGACGCGCCCGCCTCGCCGTGCGCACGGACCAGGTCGACGTAGAAGTTGGTCGCCGCGGTGAACTCCGGTGCGTTCACCTGCGCCTGCCAGTCCTTGGTGAACCAGGTGCCGCCGAAGGTGTTGACCACGGTGGTCAGCGGCGCGCCGAGCTCGCCCCAGCCGGGCAGGCCGCGCAGGCAGATGCCCTTCATGCCGGGCGCGGCGCCGTCGGCCTTCGCGGCGATGTCCGCGACCTGCCGCCAGGTCGGCCGCTCGGGCATCGTGATGCCCTTCTTGGCCAGGATGTCCTTGCGGTACATCAGGAACGAGGACTCACCGTAGAACGGGATGCCGTAGAGCTTGCCGTCCTCGCCGGACAGCGACTGCACCATCGGCTTGAGCAGGTCGGCCTTGTCGAAGTTGGTGTCGGCATCGGCGTACGAGTCCATCTCGTGCAGCCAGGTGTTCTTCGCCCAGATCGGCACCTCGTACGCGCCGACCGTCGCCACGTCGTACTGACCGGCGCCGGTCGCGACGTCCTGCGTCACCTTGTCGCGCAGCTCGTTCTCGGGCAGCACGGTGTAGTTCACCTTGATTCCGGTGTCCTTGGTGAAGCTGTCCGCGGTGAGCTTCTGGATGTCCACCATCTGCGGGTTGCCGACCATCAGGACGTTGAGGGACTTGCCCTCCCCGCCACCGCCGCCGCCACCGCCGGCCCCGCTGCAGCCGGCGAACGCCAGGCCGGCAGCGACCGGCAGCGCCAGCGCGATCGTCGTGCTCTTCGTGAACCTGCTGCGCACAGCTGCCTCCAGGTGCGTCCGTGGCACGCGCTCATATGAGCACGTGTCTGCTCATACATGAGTCTGGGTGGGGTCTTGCGCTACTGTCAAGAGGTCGTGCGACACTTGGGCATCGTTGCGCTCATATGAGCGCACGCACCGGGGCGAGGAGAGGCGATGGAGCCGACGGCCTTCACCGGCGGGCCGGCACAGCTTGTGCTGACCGCGTCGATCGCGCGGCGTTACTACGTCGACGGGCGGTCGAAGGTGGAGATCGCCGACGAGTTCCAGCTGAGCCGGTTCAAGGTCGCCCGGCTGCTCGACCTGGCCCGCAGCAGCGGCATGGTCCGGATCGAGATCGGCTACCCGGGCGGTATCGACCTCGACCTGTCCGCCCGGCTGCAGGAGACCTTCGGGCTGCGCCGGTCCGTCGTGGTGGACACCCCCGAGGAGGACCCGGCCGCGCTGCGCGCGGTGCTCGGCAAGGCCGCCGCCGAGCTGCTCAGCGAGATCGTCACCGCCGACGACGTGCTCGGGCTGGCCTGGGCGCGGGCGGTGACCGCGATGACGGACGCGCTCACGTCGCTCGCGCCGGCGCCGGTGGTACAGCTCACCGGTGCCCTGACCCGGCCGGACGTGGACGCGAACTCCATCGAGCTGGTGCGGAACGTGGCCCGGCTGTCCGGCGGTACGGCGTACCTGTTCTACGCGCCGCTGGTGGTGCCGGACGCGGCGACCGCGCGGGTGCTGCGGCAGCAGCCCGAGGTGGCCGACGCGATCGCGCACTTCGACGCGGTGACCAAGGCGGTGGTGGGCCTCGGTCGCTGGGCGGCCGGGCAGTCGACGCTGTACGACGCGATGGACGACAAGGCGCGCGCCCAGCTCGACCGGCGCGGGGTCGTCGGCGACATCTCGGGCGTGTTCGTCACCGCGGACGGCGGACCGGTGCGGAGCCGGATCACCGACCGGGTGATCGCCATCACCGCCGAGCAGATGAACGCCATCGACGAGGTGATCGCGATCCCGTACGGGTTGCCCAAGGTGCCCGCCGTCCGGGCCGCGCTCCGCAGCGGCCTGGTGAACGGCATCGTCACGCACGCACCCCTCGCCGAGGCACTGCTCGAGCAGACCTGACAGGCTTCAAGGGTGCAGGTGGAGACGCCGCTGCTCGGCGGCACCGCGAACCGCGGCCTGGTGGTCCGCGTCGGCGACACCGTGCGACGGCCGCTGCGCATCGCCACGCCGGGCACGCACGCGCTGCTGAAGCACCTCGCCGCGGTCGGCTTCGACGGCGCGCCGCGGCTGCTCGGCGTGGACGAGCACGACCGCGAGGTGCTGTCGTACATCCCGGGCGAGACGGTCGTCCCGCCTTACCCGGCCTGGTCGATGACCGACGCGGCGCTGGCCAGCGTGGCCCGGCTGCTGCGCCGGTTCCACGAGGCCGTCGCCGGCTTCGACGGGTCGGCGTACGCGTGGCCGGAGCCGGTCCCCGCGGCGTACGCCGGCGACCTGGTCAGCCACAACGACCCGAACCTCGACAACGTGGTGTTCCGAAACGGTGAGGCGGTCGCGCTGATCGACTTCGACCTCGCGGGACCGGGGTCAGCGCTGTGGGACGTCGCGGCCGCGGTCCGGCTCTGGGCGCCGCTGCGCCCGGCGGCCGACATCGCGGACGTACGGCGCGGGCACGCGCTGACCCGGATGCGGGTCTTCGCCGAGGCGTACGAGCTGTCCGGCCCGGATCGAGAGCGGCTCGTCGACGCGGTCGTCGCGAACCACGTCTGGTGCATGGACTACGTACGACGCGGCGCCGAGACCGGGCACGAGTGGTTCCGCCGGCGCTGGACGAGCGGCGAGGCCGAGCTCACCGACCGCACCAACGCCTGGCTCACCGCGTACGACGCGACCCTGCGCGCCGCGGTGCAGGACTGACCCATCCGCCGCGCTCGAGCCTGGTGCGAGGATGACGACATGGTGCTGTGGATGACGAAGGACCCCGAGGCGAACGCGCTGCTCGAGCGTGAGCCCCTTGCGCTGTTGATCGGGATGCTGCTGGACCAGCAGATCCCCATGGAGGTCGCGTTCGCCGGCCCGCAGAAGATCGCGGACCGGATCGGGACGCTGGAGGCCAGGGTGATCGCGGAGTACGACCCCGACGAGTTCGCCACGCTGTGCACCACGCCACCGGCGATCCACCGGTTCGGCGGCGTGATGGCACGCCGGGTCCAGGCGCTGTGCCAGCACCTGGTCGACCGCTACGACGGCGACGCCGCTCAGGTGTGGACGCGCGGGGAGCCGGACGGCGCGGAGGTGCTGCGGCGGCTCAAGGACCTGCCCGGGTACGGGGAGCAGAAGGCCAGGATCTTCCTCGCGCTGCTGGGCAAGCAGCGCGGTCTCGACGCGGCCGGCTGGCGTGAGGCGGCCGGGCACTACGGCGAGGAGGGGTCGCACCGCTCGATCGCCGACGTCACCGACGAGGCGAGCCTCGCGGCGGTGCGAGCCTTCAAGAAGCAGGCGAAGGCGGCCGCCCGCTCGGCGTGAGACGTCAGGCCGGGCGCGCGCGGAGGAACTTGCCGAAGTGGGGGACGGTGAAGGCGACCGTGCCGCGCTCGGCGGAGTAGACCAGGCCTTTCTTGATCAGGCCGTCGCGGGCCGGGGACAGGCTCTGCGGCTTGCGCTTCAGGGCCGAGGCGACGTCGGCGGTCGGCACCGAGTGGTCGTCGGTCTGGACGCCGAGGTCGGCCATCGCCCGCATGTAGTCGCGCTCGGCCGGTGTGGCCCGTTCGTAGCGGGACCCGAAGAACCCGACGGTCAGCTCGGCCGAGGCCTCGGGCGCGGCCAGCGCGACGTCCTTGACCGTGATCGGGCTGGCCGGGGCGTGGTCCCAGGTGGCGTGCGCGAACGCCTGCACGAAGTACGGGTACCCGTCGGTCTGGGCGTACAGCTCGTCGAGCGCCTCGTCGTCGTACTCGACGTCCTCGCTCGCGGCGGGCACCATCAGCGCGCGGTCGCAGGCCTCCCGCGCGAGCCGGTCGACGCGGATGTAGCGGAACAGCCGCTCGGAGTACGACTTGCTGGCGCTCAGCACCGCCGGGAGGTGCGGGAGGCCGGCACCGACGACGACCAGCGGCGCGTTCTGCTGGCTGATCTCGTGGCAGGCGGCACACAGCGCGGACAGCTCGTCGGCGTCGATGTCCTGCATCTCGTCGATGAACAGCCCGACGCCGACGGACAGGTCGTTGGCCAGGTCGGCGGCGTCGGCGTACAGCTCGATCAGGTCCATCTCGAGGTCGCCGGAGTCGGCCCGGCCCTTGGCCGCGACCACGTCGACCGGCGGGGTCCAGCGCACACCCTTGCGGTCCGCCTGCGGGGTGCGCAGGGCGAAGGCCTTCAACACCGACAGGAACGCCTCGACGCGCTGGTCGTCGCGGTGCCGGTGGCCGAGCTCGCGCATCGCGGAGTGCATGGCCTGCGCGATCGGCAGCCGGACGCTCTGGTCCGGACGGGCCTCGATCTTGCCGGTGCCCCAGGCGCGCTTGATCGCCATGCTGCGCAGGGTGTTCAGCAGCACCGTCTTGCCGACGCCGCGCAGGCCGCTCAGCACCAGGCTGCGTTCCGGGCGGCCGGCGGCGACGCGTTCCAGCACGACCTCGAACTGGCGGACCTCGGCGTCACGGCCGGCGAGCTCGGGCGGGCGCTGCCCGGCGCCGGGCGCGTACGGGTTCCGGATCGGGTCCATGATCGGACTGTATGGGCGCGTCTAGCGTTTCCCGTAGATTTCCCTGTCGGCGTGTCACGGCCGTACGACGGGTTTCACCGCGTGCGGATCGGAGCGGGTCGCGGTCAGCGCCTCGCGGACCTGGTCCAGGCCGTAGTGCCCGGTGACCAGCCGGTCGAGGTCGACGCGTCCGGAAGCCGCGAGCGCGATCGCGCCCGGCCAGGTGTGGGCGTACCGGAAGGTGCCGGTGACGGTCAGCTCGTACTCCTGGATCCAGCTGACCGGGAGGGCGAGCTCGTCGGTGCCCATGCCGACCAGCACAGCGCGGCCCGCGCGGGCGAGTGCGCGGATCGCCGCGACGGTCGCGCCGGGGTGGCCGGAGCACTCCAGCAGGACGTCCGGTTCCGTGCCGATCGTCGTACCGGCGTCCACGCTGTGCGTGGCGCCGAGGTCCTGCGCCAGCGCGAGCCGGTACGGGTTGACATCGGTCACGATCACCTCCGCCGCGCCGAGCGCTCGCGCGGCCTGCAGCGCCATCAGCCCGACCGGGCCGGCACCGGTGATCAGCACTTGCGAGCCGGCGGTCACCTCGCCCTTGCGGCACGCCCACATCGCGACCGACAACGGTTCCAGCAGCGCCGCGGCGTCGTCGCTCAGGTCGTCGGGCACGGGGTGCGCGAACTGCTCGTGCACCGTGACGAGCTCGGCGAACGCGCCGTCGATCGGCGGGGTCGCGAAGAACCGCATCCCCTCGCACAGGTTGTAGCGGCCGGCCAGGCACTGC
>DASXRB010000935.1:0-3461 GCA_036506875.1 Kribbellaceae bacterium
ACGGCCAGCAGCAGTCCGGCCATGATCCCCAGCGGCACGGTGATCAGGGCGAACACCCCGGTCCTGGCCAGCGAGCTGAGCGTCAGCGGATCCTTGAAGATCTCGGCGTAGTTCTGCAGTCCCACGAAATGGGTCCGCGGAGACAGGCCGTCGGAGTCCGTCAGGCTGAGCCGGAGCGCGTACCCGAGCGGGAACACGGTCAAGGCGACGAAACCGACGACCCAGGGCGCGACGAACATGTAGAACGTTCGCGCGCGCCGGATACCGGACTTCGGCCTCTTCACGCCCCTGGTGCGGCTCACCGCTGAGCGGGCCGGCGCGGCCGGTGACCGCGCCTCCAACAGCTGCGCGGTCGTCACCGCAACCGCTGCTTCCCGCTGGCGAGCTGCTTGTTGAGCTCGTCGTTCAGCGTGTCGGCCAGCTGCGCCGGCGCCACCCCACCCTTGATCGCCTTGGGCAGCTCACGGTTGATCGTGGTGTCGAAGGCCTCGACCCGCGCGTACGGCGTGAACGAGAGGACCGACAAGTACTTCTGCTCGGCCATCTGCACCTGGTACGCCTCCTTCTGGTACGGCTGCACCTGCGGCATGAGCTTCTGCAGCGACTTCAGCGGTGGAATGCCCCAGCCTCCGCTGGCGCGATCCTTGGCGGCGGCGCCGGCGAGGTACCACTCCATGAACCGCCAGGCGGCGTCCTTGTTCTTGCCGGCCTTCGGCATCCACAGGCCGGTGGCACCGGAGCAGGGGCTGATCCGACGGCTGGTGTCGAACTGCGGCGCCGGCAGGAACCGCGCGACCTTCGCGGTCTTGGCGTCCGCGGAGAACACGCCACCGAGCCAGTAGCCGCTCTGCGAGATGGCCATCCGGCCGGCTTGGAAGGTCGGCCCGTCCCAGCCGTTCGGGTCCGGGTTGAGCACCGTCGGGCCGATGCCTGCCTTCGCATAGTCCACGTACCAGGTGAGCGCTCGAAGTGCCTCCGGGCCGCTGAAGTCGACCGATGCGAGGTCGTCGGACAGCAGTCTTCCGCCGGCCGACGCGGTCATGTTGAGGAGCGTCACGAACAGGCTCAGCCCGTTCGGGTTCAGGCCGTAGACGCTGACCTTCGCGCCCTGCCGCTTCGTCAGCCGCTTGGCGTCCTCCAGCAGCTCGTCGTACAGCAGCGGAGTGGTCGTGCTCGGCCTGGCCACGTTCGCTGCGTCGAACAGCGCCCCGTTGTACCAGAGCATGGCGTCCTGGGAGTAGTCCTTCGCCATGCCGTAACGCGGGCCCGCACCCTGCTTCTGCCCGTCGAAACGCCAGAGGTCGTTGACGGGGTCGATGTCGTCTTCCTTGATCAGCGTGCTCTTGGCGAAGTACGGGTCGAGGTTCTCGGCGACGTCGCGGGCCACGAGGTATGGCGTCTCCGTCGCGCCCAGGCCGCGCACGACGTCCGGCGGGTTGCCGCTGGCCAGCATGGCGGTCAGCTTGGTCAGGTCGTACTCCACGACCTTCACCGTGAACCCGAGCGCCGCGGAGGCCGCCTTGACGTCCTTGGGACTGAACTCGCCCGAGTTGGTCATGACCGTGAGCGTGGTCTTGCCCGGGGACGAGCCGGCAGCCGATGTCTTCGTCGAGGAGGCCGGCGAACATCCCGCCACCAGCGCACCGCCCGCGGCAGCCGCCGACACGGCAAGGAACCGGCGACGGGAGAGTCCTCGATCCGTAGTTGTCATTTGTCTTCCCTCTCATCCTGAAGTGTCTGAGCCGGCAAAGATCTCGCTGAAGCCCTCCGGCCGGTAGCCGAGGTCGGTCTGTGCCGAGGTGGTGTCCCGGTGGTTGCGGATGTTCGCCGAGACCTCGAAGTGGACGCCGTGCGGTTCGGTGGCGCGGAGCGCGGCGAGCACCAGCCGGCCGGCGTCGCCGGGTGACAGCCAGCAGGTGACCGAGGCGCGTCTCTGCTCCCAGCCGTGCCAGGGATTGGCGTCGCCGGCTCCAGGCGACGCTGCCCGGTCGACGAGTCGCAGCCGGTGATATGGCCGCAGGTGTGGCCGCAGCACGGTCGCCGCCATGCCCAGACCGCCGGTGATCACCAGCAGCGGATCACGGTCGCTTCGCAGTGCGTCCATGTCGCCATCCACGTCGCCTGGCCGGGACGGGTGCCCTAGCTTGTCCAAGATTGTTCGATTACTTTTGGGTTTGTGTCAAGAGTGTTGCCGAACTATGTCAAGTCAATTGACGCTGACCCTCGGTGCTCCGATACTCATCGATGTGGCAGTGAAGGACACGGGATCCCTCAGAGCGCTCCGGCGGACCAACTCGGAGCGCCTGTTGTCCGCGCTGATGGAGCACGGCGCGCTGCACCGAGCCGAGCTGGCGCGCGTGTCGGGGCTGTCGCGCACGACGGTGTCGACCATCGTCGGCGAGCTGATCGCCGCACGAGTCGTCATCGAGTCGGCGGGGGACGCCATCGCCGACGCCGGTATCGATACCTCCGCGGTCGACGGGCGGGCGCGAGGGTTCCTGCAGGCCAACCCGGCCGCCGGCGTCGCGGCCGGGCTCGACTTCACCCTCGAGCGTGTCTGGGGCCACGTCACCGACCTGGCCGGTACGACGCTCGCCAGCGAAGGCCTCACCGTTGCGCCGGACACGCCGTGGCAGGAACGGCTGGATAGCGGCCTTGGCCTGCTCGACGACCTGCTGGCATCGGCCGGGCGGGACCGCTCGACGCTGCTCGGTGTCGCGATCGGTGTGCCGGGCCCGATCGACCTGTACAGCGGCGTCGTCGGTCCATCGTTACCAGGGCAGGCCTGGGCAGGGGTGAACGTGGCGGTCGAGTTCGGCCGGCATCTCCCCGTTGCGGTGCTCGTCGAGAACAACACCCGGCTCGAGGCGGTCGCCGAGTTCACCTGGGGAGCAGGCCGCGGCGCCCGCGACGTCCTCTACGTCGGGCTGTCGACCGGTATCGGCTCCGGTCTGCTCGTCGACCGGCAGCTGCACCACGGCGGCGCCCGTGGCGGTGGCGGCGAGGTCGGCCACATCTCGGCGAACACCTCGGGCCCGCTTTGCCCGTGCGGGAACCGCGGCTGCCTTGTCCAGTACGCGTCGATTCCCGCCGTCCTCGCCGCGCTGAAGCCGGCGCTGGGCGCGGACATCGGCATCGACGACGTGCTCGCCGCGACGGCGGACGGAGACCCCGACTGCCACCGCGTGCTCCGCGAGGCCGGTGAGGTCGTCGGCCGGGTGCTCGCGAACATCTGCAACCTGCTCAACCCCGAGCGGATCATCATCGGCGGCGAGCTGGCGCGGGCCGGGGACGTGCTGCTGGTGCCGATTCGGGCCACGCTGCGCCGCTCGGCGATGGCGCTCACCCGGGACGCCGACGTCGTCGCCGCGACACTCGACCTCGGCGCCCGGGCCGCGGCCTCGGGCGCGGCCGCCCTGGTGCTACGACAGACCGACCAGCTCGTCAGCGCACTGCTGGCC
>DASXRB010000936.1:0-5792 GCA_036506875.1 Kribbellaceae bacterium
TGGACCGGATCCAGAAGACCGCCGAGCAGGTGCCGCAGCTGATGGGCCGCGGCGACGGCCTCGGCTCGAACTCGTGGGTGGTGTCCGGCGCGCACACCAAATCCGGCAAGCCGCTGCTGGCCAACGACCCGCACCTCGGTACCTCGCTGCCCGGGGTCTGGGAGCAGATGGGCCTGCACTGCCGGCGCGTAGGCACCGAGTGCCCGTTCGACGTCAGCGGCTTCACGTTCTCCGGCGTCCCGGGCGTGGTGATCGGTCACAACGACGAGATCGCCTGGGGCTTCACCAACCTGTCGGCCGACGTCACCGACCTGTACCTGGAGAAGTTGCGCGGCAACGCCACCGTGTACGGCAAGCGCACCGAGCCGCTGAAGGTCCGGACCGAGACCTTCAAGATCGCCGGCAAGGACGAGCCGGTCACGATCACCGTGCGCGAGTCGCTGCACGGCCCGCTGATCTCCGACGTCTCCGACGACCTCGGCACCGTCGGGCGGCTGTCGGCCGAGGCCGGGCCGCAGGCCGCCGCGCGCACCGGGAACGAGACGTACGCCGTGGCCCTGCGCTGGACCGCGCTCACCCCGGGACGCACCGCGGACGCGCTGTTCGCGATGGACAAGGCGCGCGGCTGGGGCGCGTTCCGGGCGGCCGCGAAGCTGTTCGAGGTGCCGTCGCAGAACCTCGTGTACGCCGACCGGTCCGGCCACATCGGCTACCAGGCCCCGGGCCGGATCCCGATCCGCGGCAAGGGGACCGGTGACTGGCCGGCGCCCGGCTGGGACCCGTCGTACGAGTGGAAGGGCTACATCCCGTTCTCGGCGCTGCCGTACGAGTTCGACCCGCCCGACGGGATGGTCGCGACCGCGAACCAGGCCGTGGTGCCGGCGTCGTACCCCTATCACCTGACCAGCGACTGGGACTACGGCTACCGGTCGCAGCAGATCGCCGACCGGCTCGCGGCGGCCGGGAAGCTGGACGTGGGCGCGATGACCCGGATCCAGTTCGACGACCTGAACCGCAACGCGGCGATGCTGGTGCCGCACCTGCTGCGGATCAAGGTCAGGGACCCGTGGGTGCGCGAGGGCCAGGACACCCTGCGCGGCTGGGACTTCCGGGAGCCGGCGGGCTCGGCCGCGGCGGCGTACTTCAACGTCGTCTGGCGTGACGTGCTGGCGCTGACGTTCCACGACCAGATGCCGGAGGAGACCTGGCCGGACGGCGGCTCGCGCTGGTTCGAGGTGGTGCGCAACCTGGTCGGCCGGCCGGGCAGCCAGTGGTGGGACGACGTGCGCACCAAGGACAAGAAGGAGACGCGCGACGACATCCTGCGGCAGGCGTTGTACGACGCCCGCAAGGAGATCACCACCGCGATGGCGCGGGACCCGAAGTACTGGAAGTGGGGCCGGCTGCACACGCTGACCCTGCGGAACCAGACCCTGGGCGAGTCCGGGGTCGGACTGGTGGAGAAGCTGTTCAACCGTGGTCCGTACGAGCTGGGCGGCGGCTCGTCGGTGGTCGACGCGACGGCCTGGGACGCGTCCGAGGGGTACGAGGTGACCGCGGCGCCGTCGATGCGGATGGTGGTCGACCTGTCGGACCTGGACAAGTCGCGCTGGATCAACCTCACCGGGGTCTCGGGCCACGCGTTCCACCCGAACTACGTGGACCAGACCAAGCTGTGGGCGACCGGGCGGACGCTGGCCTGGCCCTACACCCGCGAGGCGGTCGAGTCCGCGCGCAAGCACACCCTCACGCTGCACCCCGTGTCGTCATAGCGCGATGAGCCGCGCCGGCGTCAGCACGTGCGTCACGTGCCGGTCGTGCGGGTCCGCCGGGAGGGCGTCGACGAGCTCGGCGTCGTACAGGACCGCCACGACCGGGGTCGACACCGGCACGCGGGCGAGCGCCCGGTCGTAGGAGCCGCCGCCGCGGCCCAGCCGCACGCCGCGCCGGTCGACGGCCAGCGCCGGGCACAGGACGAGGTCGGCGTCGCGGATCGCGCCGGTGCCGAGGTCGATGGCGGGCTCGGACAGGCCGAAGCGTCCGGTCACCAGCCGCGCGCCGGGCTCACCCCAGCCGAGGTCGTTGTCGTCGTGCAGCACCGGGAGCAGGACCCGGACGCCGCGGCCGGTGAACCAGGCGATCAGCGGCGCGGTGTCGGGCTCCGGCGGGATCGCGGCGTAGACAGCGACGCTGCGGGCGGCGCTGATGAGCGGCTGCGCGGCGGCCGTCGTGACCAGGTCCCCGGCCGCGTTCTCGCGGTCGGCGGCGGACAGGGCACGCCGGGCCGCGAGGAGCTCGCGGCGCAGTTCGCGCTTGCTGGGCTGCACGATCCCGATCGTAAGGGCCGCTCGTGACCGCATTAGTGTGGACTGCCATGAGTGCCGACGGTCTTCGCCAGGCTCAGGACAAGATGCGTGCCGCCGGTGTCGCCGAGGTCGCGATCACCGTCTTCTCGCACTACTACCGGCTGCTGGAGTCCGGCCAGCGCGGCACCATCGCCGAGGCCGACATCGAACCGCTCGGCGACGTGCCCCGGCTGGACCACCTGGAGACCAGGGACGACGCGATCCGCGCCGCCCTGGCCGGCACCGCCGTCATCAAGCTGAACGGCGGCCTCGGCACCTCCATGGGCGTCACCGGCCCGAAGTCCGCGCTGCCGGTCCTCGAGGGCCTCACCTTCCTGGACGTCATCGCCCGCCAGGTCCTTGCCCTGCGCAACAAGTACGACGTGGCGCTGCCGCTGGTGCTGATGAACTCCTTCCGCACCCGCGACGAGTCGCTGGCGATCCTCGGCACGTACGACGCCCTGCCGGTCGACGGCCTCCCGCTGGACTTCCTGCAGAACGCCGAGCCGAAGCTGCGCGCCGACGACCTCACCCCCGTGGAGTGGCCGGCCGAGCCGGAGCTCGAGTGGTGCCCGCCCGGGCATGGCGACCTGTTCGTCGCGCTGGTCGCGTCCGGCACGCTGGACGCCCTGCGTGGCAAGGGTTTCCGGTACGCGTTCATCTCCAACGCCGACAACCTCGGCGCCATCCCGGACGGCCGGATCGCGGCCTGGATGGCCGAGCACGAGGTGCCGTTCGGGATGGAGGTGTGCCGTCGTACCAGATCCGACCGCAAGGGCGGGCACATCGCGGTCCGCACGTCCGACGGCCGGCTGGTGCTGCGCGACAGCGCGCAGGTCGCCGAGGGCGAGCAGGACCTGTTCCAGGACGTCACCCGGCACACCACGTTCAACACCAACAACCTGTGGATCGACCTGGACCGGCTGGCCGAGCTGATGGCCGGCCACGACGGCATCCTCGGGCTGCCGATCATCGTGAACCGCAAGACCGTCGACCCGGCCGACCCGGACTCGCCGCAGGTGATCCAGATCGAGACCGCGATGGGTACCGCGATCGAGACGTTCGAGGGGGCTCAGGCGGTGCTGGTGGACCGCAGGCGGTTCAAGCCGGTGAAGACCACCGATGATCTGCTCCTGCTGCGGTCCGACGTGTACCGGCTGGCCGAGGACGGCGAGCTGGTCGCGGCACGCGAGGGCGACGAGCCGTACGTCGCGCTGGATCCGGACTACTTCAAGATCCTGGCGAAGTTCGAGGAACGCTTCCCGTACGGTGCCCCCAGCCTGGCCGCCGCCGACCGGCTCGAGGTCCGCGGAGACGTCGCCTTCGGCAAGGACGTGGTCGTCACCGGCGAGGTCGAGGTCGAAGCCCCGCCCGGCGAGCAGCTCCGCATCCCCGACGGCACCCGGCTGTCCTGAGGTCCGGCGTGGAGGGCGTGGAGGGCGTCGCGATCCGGGCGCTGGAGAAGGGCGACTGCGACGAGGCGGCGGACGCGTGGTGGCGGTCCCGGCTGGCGGCGCACCCCGCGGTCCCGCATCCGGTGCACACGCGCGACGAGGTACGACGCTGGTTCGCCGACGTGCTGCTCCCGGACGACCAGACCTGGATCGCCACGGATGCGGACCGGATCGTCGCCGTCCTGACGCTCGATGGTGACGACCTGGACCAGCTGTACGTCGTACCGGAGGCGGCGAACCGGGGGATCGGGTCGATGCTCGTCGACCTGGCGAAGGCGCTGCGGCCCGCCGGGCTGGCGCTGTGGACGTTCCAGACCAACACCGCGGCGCGGGAGTTCTACCGCCGCCATGGTTTCACCGAGGTACGACGCACCGACGGCGCCGCGAACGAGGAGCAGGCCCCCGACGTACGGCTGGTGTGGGGCGACCACGCCGAGGCGGCCGGCTGACCGGACACACGGCGGGGCCCGGGTCAGCCGGCCGGCCTCGCGCCCGCCAGACCGCCGGCGACCATCGAGATCAGCAGGTCGTAGCTCTCGTCCACGTCCTCGGCGAGCTGGAAGCCTCCCAGCGACTCCAGCGACGCGAAGCCGTGTGCGGCCGCCCGGAAGCAGCGCGCGGCGTGGATCGCCGGCGCCTCGTCGAGGCCGTACCCGCGCAGCACGGCGAGGACGACTCCGAGCATCCGGTCGCTCGCCGCGGCCAGCTCGGGGGAGGTCTGCCGCGTCTGGGGGAGGGCGCGGTAGCGGTGCGGGTGCTCGCGGACGTACTCGCGGTACGCCAGCATCGCCGCCCGGAGCGCGTCGTCGCGGCTGCGGCCGAGCACCGCCTCGGCCAGCCGGCCGGTCATCTCGTCGAGCACCCGCAGCGCGACCCGGCGGCGCAGCTCGGCGAGGCTGCCGACGTGCTTGTACAGCGACGGTGTCGCGACCCTGGTGCGTTCGGCGACGGCCGCGAGCGTGAGCGACTCCGGCCCGGCCGCGTCCACCTGCGCGAGCGCGGCGTCGGTGACCGCGTCCGGGCTCAGGCCCGCCCTAGGCATCCCGGACCCCGGCCAGGAACGGCAGCACCACGTCGGCGGTCGCCTGCGGGAACTCCGCGTGCGGGTAGTGGCCGGCACCGTCGATCATCGCGACCCGGCCGTCCTTCACCAGACCGGCGACCAGCGCGGCCTCACCGGCAGGGTCCTTGAAGTCCGGGTCCTTGCTGCCCATCACGACGAGCACCGGGCACCGCACCGACGCAGCCGCGGCCTCGCCGGGGGCCTGGTCGGAGGCGAGCATGCCGCGCAGCGCGGCCATCCGGCCGGGCTCCTTCAGGTTCGCCGCCAGCGCCTTCTTCGCCGCCGCGAAGTCGTCCGGCTTGCGGCTCGGGAACAGCGTCGACCAGTACGACGTCCAGCCGGCGACCAGGTGGCTCACCAGGAACGTCGCGGCCTTGATCGCCAGGCCCGGCGCCGGCTGCTTGCGGGCGAACGGGCCGATCATCACCAGCGCGGTGACCAGGTCCGCGTCCTCGGCGGCGACCAGGAACGACGGCCCGCCGGTGTAGGAGTTGCTGACGACGACCGCCGGCCCGGCGTCCAGGCGCCGGATCAGCGCCAGCAGGTCGGCGGCCACCGCGGTCGTGCTGTAGTCGGACCACCCGGCCGTCGACTCGCCCTCGCCGCGCAGGTCCATCGTCACGACCCGGTAGCCGGCCGCGACCAGCAGCGGCCGCAGGTGGCGGTAGGACGCGCGGGTGTCGCCCAGCCCGGGAGCGCACACGACCAGCGGACCGCCGCCCTCGGTGTCGTCGTACGCGATTCGGCCGCCCGGCAGGTCGAGGTGCTTCGTCATCGTCGCCATCTCCTCAATAGCTAAGGTTGATAGCGACAAAGCTAATAGCATTAGCTAAGGACGTCAAGACCCGCCTGCCGGACGGAATCGGTGGCGTCCGGCCACGATGAGGGCTGGAAGCGTTAGGGTCTCGCGCATGAGGAGGAGCGTCGACG
>DASXRB010000937.1:0-3330 GCA_036506875.1 Kribbellaceae bacterium
GCAGCGCGTCCTCCACCCGCCAACGCAGGTGCGTCACCCTGGTCGGCGATCCCCCGGTCGGGAACAGCGCGTCCTCCTCCTCCGCGGCGAAGTCGCCGGCGCCCGGCGCACTCTCGGCGAGCGTGACCAGTTCCCGGTTCGGCGGGTCGGCTGGGGTGGCGCCCGGCGTGTCGATCAGCAACCGCTGTCCCTCGGTGAAGCCGAACCCGTGCCCGAGCACCCACATCTCCCGGGCGCCGACCGGCAGGCAGCGCTGGCCGTCATCCCAGGTGTACGGCTGGATCCCGCCGGCGCCGTCGCGGATGCCGTTCCAGGCGGGGTTAACCCGGTACGCGGTCCGGTCGGCGAGCCCGGTGCCCGTCTCGAAGTCGATCAGCGAGCCATCGGCACCGTCGGCGGACACCACCAGCCCGGCCGGCATCGGACCCACCTGGACGTTGAACTGCAACAGCACCCGCGCGGAGGTGGCCAGTCGCGGCTCGTAGTCGACGAGCCGCGCCAGGCGCACAATCGAACGTCGCTGGGTCGCGGTGTCGAGCATCGCCTCCGCGGCGACCCGGTCCTGTGTGTAGCTCAGGTCGTCGGCCAGCGCGGCGAGGGCCTCCAGGAACATGACCCCGAAGTCGGCCTCGGAGCGCTCCCGCCACTCCGGATAGCGCAGCGCCGAGAAGTCCGTCAGCGCCCTGCGGAAGCTGCGGAAGTCCTTGGCCAGGTAGTCGATCGGCGGCCGGTCGCCGGTCAGCGGCGGGCAGCTCGCCGCCGGGGACGCGCAGTCCAGGTCGGACGGGCAGTTCGCCTTGAACGAGAACGCCGACGAGGAGAAGAATGGGTCCAGCGCGGGACTGCGCAGCGTGAGCCGGTAGGTAGAGAAGTCGCCGGCCGCCGCGGCGGTGATCGCCAGCACCGGACGGCCCTCGGCGTCGGTCGACCAGTCTGTGCTGTCGTCGATCGGCGCGAGGGCGACGCTCGCGATAGTCTCGCCGCCGTCGACGCCCGCGGCCGTGACGGCTCCGGCGAGCGCCACCGTCGTGAGGAAGTGCACCCGCAGCGCGGTCTGGTCGGCGCTGGCGATCTCGACGAAGTCGATGCCGTTGAGCGTCGTGTTCGCGGGGTCGAACAGTGCGCCGAGGCGGTCGCGGGTACCCATCTAGACCACCCGGACCCGGGTCTCGGCGGCTTCCAGCGTCTCCCGCAGGACGTACTCGACGACGAGCGTCAGCTCGGCCTCGTCGCCGGTCTCCTCCGGCGGCACGACGCGCACCTGCCGGACGTCGATCTCCTGTGCCAGCCAGCGCCCGAGCGCCTGCTGCACCAGCATCTGGGTGGTCGCGTCGAGGTTGGCGTCATGCGGTGCGAACACCAACCGGCCTAGGCCGCAGCCGAAGTCGGGCAGGTCGATGCGTTCGCCGGGCGCGGTCAGCAGGACCTGGCGGATCATCTGCGCGATGTGGGCGGCGTACGCCGCCCGGGCGGCCTGGCCGCCCGGCCCGATCCGGAACGGGAACGCGTAGTCGTGGCGGTCGACCATGTGGCTACCTCCCGCCGGCCTTCGGCTGGGCGACCACGACCTGGGCCGTCCCCTGCGGTGCCTGGTCGGCGGCGATGCACATGCCGGTGCTCTGCTCGGTGAGGACGAAGTCCCCGCCGCACTGGTTCTGCGTGGCGGGCTGGATCCACTTGATCTGCGTGCAGGGATGCGCGGCCGTGCCCAGCGTGAACGGGCAGCCGGCGATCGTGAATGTGTCGTTCGCGCGGACGATCGGGCTGCCGGCGGCCTGCGCAGCCGAGTTGGAGGTGCTGATCGTGACCGTGCCGCCGTGCGGGCACATGAGTTGGCTGGACGTCGTGAGCAGGTTGGCCATCAGGTCACCTCCAGGGCACCGTCGTTGAGGTTGACGGCGGAGTCGCTGACGACGACTTTCTTGCCACCCCGTTCGACGGTGACGCCGTCCGAGCCGAAGGTGAGCTGGTTCTGGTTCTGGTCGGTGACCGTGATCGTCTCGCCGTCGTCGTCCAGCAGCAGCTTGTGGCTTGCCTTGGTGATGATCGCCTTGACGGTCGGCGCGCCGTCCGCGGGCTGCTCGCCGCTGCGCCAATAGCAACCCGTCCAAATCGGGAACGACACGTCGCCGCCCTCGAACTCGATCCACACCCCGGCGCCGACCTCGGGGATGAACACGAAGCCGACGTCGCTGCCGGCGTAGGGCACGCACGGCATGCACCACCCGGTGTCCTGGTCGCGCAGCACCGCGGGGACCTTCGCCTTGATCCGCCACGTGGCGTCGTCGATCTGGGTGACCGTCCCGCGGTACTTGCCGTAGAAGCGGTTGCGCAGCCGGTCCAGCAGGTCGAGGAGCTCCTCTCGCCCGGTCACGGGAAACCCCCCAGGCTCGGGCCGCCGGAGGGCGACGGCCCCATCGCGTTGCGGTAGAGCACGAACTTCATGCGGTGCGCGTCGGTGGTGATGGTGTGGCGCACGCTCCACACCAGGTACGGGCCGGAGTGCAGACTGCCGAGGCCATCGAGCCGCACGAGCGTGTTGACCCGCAGCACCCGGCCCACCCGGGCCACGTCTGCCTCGCCCTCGCAGCGCGCGAACCAACCGGCCTCGCGGAGCACCGACTGCGCACGTAGGGCCAGCTCCCCGCCGTCGTCGACGGGCGAGGTCAGCAGGACGGTCATCGTGTTGCCGGCGAACGTGGCCAGGTCCTGGTCGTCCAGCGGATCGAGGCCGGAGTCGTCGGTGTCGGCGCTGATCCCCTCGGGGGTGTCGTCGTCGAACAGCGCCTGGCTGACGCCGACCGCGGACGGTCGGGCCACGTCCCATTCGAGGTCCAGAGACTCGACGGTCGGCGCGACCGGATCGTTGAGCGCGATCACGGCGACCGGGCCGCCGTCGAGGCGTGGCTTGCAGAAATAGCCGGTGCGCTGTCCCGGCTTGTCGGTGCACGCCACCCGGCAGAACTTGCCGTTGCGGCGCGCCAGGTCGCGCAGGAACCGGATGTCGCTGCCGCGCTGCATCAGGCTGTGGCGGTCCTCGGTGTGGGCCGGCGAGTCGTCGTCGGTGTTGTCGCCGGACGGGGTGACGCCGTAGTCGCCGAAGATCGACGCGGCGACCTGGGCGTCGGTTACGTCGACCCACTCGCGGACGGTCTCCTCCAGGTTCATCAGCCAGGAGCTATCCTGTCCCCAGACCTCGAGCGTGGACGAGGTCACGCCCGAGTTCAGCCGCAGCCTCTGCGACAGCACGTAGCCGTCGAAGATGCACTCGTCGGTGCCGCCTTCCGGGGTGGCGACCACGGACACGTTCGCGAACGGGCGCAACCGCTG
>DASXRB010000938.1:0-8200 GCA_036506875.1 Kribbellaceae bacterium
CCGATCCGGGTCGTGACGTCGCCGAGCAGGAACACCACGGTGTGCCCGAGGTCCTGCAAGTAGCGCATCATCCACAGGTTCACGGCGTGGCCGAGGTGCAGGTCGGGCGCGGTGCAGTCGACGCCGAACTTGATCCGCAGGGGTCTACCGGCGTCGAGGCGCGCGGTCAGGTCGGCGAGTCCGACGATGCTCTGCGTCGTACGGCCGAGGTGGTCCAGAACGGCCTGCGTGGTTGCCATGGTCTCCTCCGATACAGGTACGGCGAGAGACCGGCGCGGGACCGCGGAGCCGCTCGCCTGTGACAGCGAACGAAAGAAGGCAAGGACCTCGGGGGTCCTTGCCTTCGGTGGCTCCGGGCGACGCGCGAACTAGCCGGCCCCTCCCGGAGCTGGTCGATAACTGTTGCGCCTCATGACCACGCCGGGAGCGTAGCAGCACGCGCTGCGCGCCGTCGCACGGTTTTACGGCGTTCCCGCGGGAACGTGCTCGGCCGCGCGGGACGAGATCTGCTGCACGGCCCAGGCGTTCCCGTCCGGGTCCGCGAAGTACACGAATCCGCTGTTGTCGAGCGGGTCCGCGTCCGGCGCCGGGCTCGACCCCGCCGGCCCGCCGAGCACCACGATGTCGCTGACGGCGACGCCGCGCTCGGTGAGCTGGGCGTGCGCCGCGCGGAGATCGGCCACGACCAACTGCAGGCCCTTCAGGGACCCTGGCTCCATCCCGGACATGCCCGTGCCGATCGCGATGGAACAGCCTGATCCGGGCGGCGTCAGCTGCACGACCCGCATGTCGTCGTTGACCACGGTGTCGTGGTCGACGACGAAGCCGAGCTGTCCGGCGTAGAACTCCTTCGCCTTGTCGACGTCCGATACCGGTACGACGACCAATTCCAGTGTCCAGTTCACGGTGCGCTTCCTCCTGCGTCGTTGAGGTCAGAGTCGTTGAGCTCAGGGGCGTTGTGGTCGGGGTCGTCGTAGTCCGGCGACCGGTCCGGTGCGACCCGGGCCAGGTCGGCGAGCAGCGCGGCGAGGCGGTCGAACCCCTCGCCAGCGCCGCGCTCCATCGGGTACCTCAGCACGATCTCGCGGGCCGCCGCGGAGGGCAGCCGCACTGTGCTCGTCATCGTCGTCCGGCCTCCCGACTCGGACAGCACGGTGCTGATCAACGACTCCCCCGGGTACGACTGCTCGTCGAAGACCTCGGTGTAGACCAGCCGTTCCGGCGGTGCGAGCTCCCGGTACAGCCCGCTCTGGGCCATCGACCGGCCACCGGGACCACGCGACACGAACCGCCACGCTCCACCGACCCGGAGGTCCACCTGGCAGTCGACGAGGTTCCAGCCGCGGGCGCCGTACCAGCGGACCAGCAGCGCCGGTGTGGTCAACGCGTCGTACAAGAGCTCGCGCGATGCGTCGAACACGCGGGTGAGGATCAGGTCGGTGTCGGACGCCGCCGTGACGCGCAGGCCGCGCATCATCGCGAGCCCCGCTCGCGGATCGACCTGAGCTCGTCCAAGACCGCGTCCAGGCGCTGGTAGCTCTCCTCCCAGTACGCGCGGAAGTTCTCCAGCCAGTCCGTCGCCGCCTTCAACGGCCGCGGCTCCAGCCGGCACGGCCGCCGCTGCGCGTCCCGGCGCCGGCTCACCAGGCCCGCCCGCTCCAGCACGGTCAGGTGTTTGGAGACTGCCGGCTGGCTGATCGCGAACGGCTCGGCCAGCTCCGTCACCGTCGCCTCGCCGCCCGCCAGCCGCGCGATGATCGCACGCCGGGTCGGATCGGCGAGTGCGGCGAACGTCGCGTCAAGCTCGTCTACCGTCATCGGCACCGTCCATAGCCAGTTGGTTTTATAACTAGTTGGTTTAATACCGCACGACGCCTCCGGCTGTCAATGACACGAACGGAACCCGCGATCGCTCAGCCGCGGGGGACGGCGTAGTCGGCCAGGCGGCAGTCGCCGGGGGCCAGCGTGGACCAGCGCGTGGTGTGGGTGAGGACAGCCAGCCCGCTGGTCGGGAAGTGCTCGACCAGCCCCTCCCGGCCGGCAACCTCCTCGGCGACCAGGTCGTGGGCCAGCCACGGCACGCCGGGCGCGTGGCCGACCAGCAACACCGTCCCGGCCTGCTCGGGCACCTCGTGGATCACCTCGAGCAGGGTGCGCGGGTCGGCGTCGTAGATGCGGCGGTCGTGCCAGACGTCCGCGGCCTTCGCGCCGCCCGACGCCGCGTAGTCCCACGTCTCCCGGGTCCGCACGGCGGTCGAGCACAGCACCAGGTCCGCGTTGAGCCCCTGCTCGGCGAGCCAGCGGCCGGCGGCGGTGGCGTCGCGGTGGCCCCGGCCGGCCAGCGGGCGGTCGATGTCGGGGCCGTCGATCTCCCGGACGGCCTTGGCGTGCCGCAGCAGGACCAGCGTGCGGTCGACGATCAGGTCGGAACGGTCGGCCACCGGGAGCCTCCGATCAGCTCACGTGCGTGGTCAGGTTGGCGAACACCTCACGCGTCGCCGTGGACCGGTTCAGCGTGATGAAGTGGATGCCCGGCGCGCCGCGGGTCAGCAGTTCGTCGCACAGCTCGGTGGCGATCTCCACGCCCACCGCACGCACCGCGGCCGGGTCGCCGTCGACCGCGAGCAGCCGGTCGGTCACCCGGGTCGGCATCGCGACACCGGTGAGCTCGGCCATCCGCTGGATCTGCTTGACGTTCGTCACCGGCATCACGCCGGGCAGGATCGGGATGTCCGACCCGTACGACGACGCCCGCTCGACCAGGCGGAAGTAGTCGTCGGCACCGAAGAACATCTGGGTGATCGCGAAGTCCGCGCCGGCCTCGGCCTTCGCCGCCAGCACCCGGGCGTCCGCGTCCCAGTCGGCCGCCTCCGGGTGCTTGTCCGGGAACGCCGCGACGCCCACGCAGAAGTCCCCCAGCCCGCGGACCAGCTCGACCAGCTCGACCGCGTGGTTCAGGCCCTCCGGGTGCGGCACCCACGGCTGCCGCGGACCGCCCGGGGGGTCGCCGCGGATCGCCAGCACGTTGCGCACCCCGGAGCCCGCGTACGCGCCGATCACGGCACGCAGCTCGTCGCGGGACTGCGACACGCAGGTGAGGTGCCCCAGCGGCGTCATCGAGGTGTCCTGCGCGACCCGCTCCGTCACCCGGATGGTGCCCTCGCGGCTGCTGCCGCCGGCGCCGTACGTGATGGAGACGAAGGTCGGCCGCAGCCGCTCCAACTCGCGCAGCGCGCGCCACAGCTGCTCCTCCGCCTCCGGCGTCCTGGGCGGGAAGAACTCGAACGAGAACGAGCGCACCCCGCCCGCGATCAGCTCGCGGATCGTCGGTGCGCTGTCGTTTCGCCGCGAGGGCAGTCCGATCGCCACGCAGACAGGCTACCGGCCGGTCCGCGTCCGCGGGCGGAGCGACTACTCTCCGGACGTGGCCTCCACCTCACCGCTGCCGTCCGGTTCCCCCGACATCGCCGCCGAGGTACAGCACGCGCTGACCGCGTTCCTCGACGTCCAGGCGGTGCGGCTGCGCGCGATCGGCCCCGAGCTGGCCGCCCAGGTCGACGCCGCGCGGGACGCGACCAGCGGCGGCAAGCGGCTGCGGCCGGCCTTCTGCTACTGGGGTTTCCGCGCCGCCGGCGGCGACGACGCGCAGCCCATCCTGCGCGCGGCGGCCAGCCTGGAGATGCTGCACGTGAGCGCGCTGGTGCACGACGACGTGATGGATGCCTCCGACGTACGACGCGGGGTCCCGTCGGCGCACCGGCGGTTCGAGTCGATACAGCGTGCGGCGCCGAGCTCGGCCGCCGGAGCGGACGCGGAGCGGTTCGGGACGGGCGCGGCGATCCTGCTGGGTGACCTGTGCCTGGTGTGGGCCGACGAGCTGCTGCACACGTCCGGGTTCGACGTGGCCGCGCTCGGCCGGGCGGCGTCGTACTTCGACGCGGTCCGCCTGGAGGTGATCGCCGGGCAGTACCTCGACCTGGTCGCGCAGGCCAGCGGTGAGCCGGACATGGACCGGGCGCTGCGGGTCTTGCGGTTCAAGTCCGCGAAGTACACCGTCGAACGGCCGCTGCACATCGGTGCCGCGCTGGCCGGCGGGTCGCAGGAGCTGGTCGACTCGTTGTCGTCGTACGGGCTGCCGGTCGGCGAGGCGTTCCAGCTGCGCGACGACCTGCTCGGCGTGTTCGGCGACCCGGCGGTGACCGGCAAGCCGGCCGGGGACGACCTGCGCGAGGGCAAGCGCACCGTGCTGACGGCGTATGCGGTGGACCACGCGTCGGAGGTCCAGCTGGAGATCTTCGACAAGCTGTTCGGCCGGCCGGACCTGGACGATGACGAGATCCAGCTGCTGCGCGAGATCCTGGTCGACAGCCGTGCGGTCCAGGCCTGCGAGGACCTGATCGCCGCCCGCACCGGCGAGGCCACCGACGCCCTCGCCGGCGCCCCCTTCGCCGACGAGTCCGCCCGTACGGCCCTGGCCGATCTCGCCGTAGCCGCGACGGTCCGCACGCTCTGACCGGCGAGGTCAGAGCTGCGGGAGGTCGGTGACGGCCGCGGGGGCGTTGGCGCCGGTGCCGGGGTCGTGCAGGAGGACGCGGAGCTGGCCGGAGCCGAGGGCGTCCTCGGCGAAGAGCTGGAGGGCGACGTCGAAGGCGTCCGGGTCGCCCTCGGCCAGGACGCGCCAGCCGTCCCACAGGACGACCTCCGGCTCGCCGGTGGAGCGGTCACCGAGCGACTCCGCGAGCGCGTCCCAGTTCCGGCCGAACCAGCGCGGCAGGTCGAACGCGGTCGCGCACAGGTCCAGGAACCCGGCCTTGTCGGTCACGCCGCCGGTGTCCAGCAGGACGAAGCCCCAGCCGGCCGCCTCGACGTCGCGTCGTACGTCATCCACCGGAGCTGCCCCGACCCACCGGTACACCCCGGGCGGCGTGCCTTCGTCCAGGACCGTCCGCAAGCCGCTCATCCGGTCGTCACCTCACCGGCCTCCCGCAGTCTGCGGCTGAGCTCGGCGGCGGCCGCTTCCGGATCGTCGGCCTCCGTGATCGCCCGTACGACGACCACCCGCGCCGCCCCGGCCTCGAGGACCTCGTCGAGCCGGCCGAGGTCGATCCCGCCGATCGCGAACCACGGCTTGTCCGGCCTCTTCGACCCGGCGTACGCGACCACGTCGAGCCCGGCCGCGGCGCGGCCCGGCTTGGTCGGGGTCTCCCAGCACGGGCCGACGCAGAAGTAGTCCGACCCGGCCTCGGCGATCGCCGCGTTCACCTGGCTGAACGAGTGCGTCGAGCGGCCGACCACGATGTCCGGCCCGCAGACCGCTCGCGCGGCGGGTACCGGCAGGTCGCGCTGGCCGAGGTGCAGCACATCCGCGCCGGCCGCGAAGGCGATGTCGGCGCGGTCGTTCACGGCCAGCAGCGCGCCGTGCCGCCGGGCCACGCCGGCGAAGACCTCCAGCGCCGCCAGCTCGTCGGCCGCCTCCAGGCCCTTCTGCCGCAGCTGCACGATGTCGACGCCGCCGCGTAGCGCCGCGTCCAGGAACTCCTCCAGGTCGCCCTGCCGCTCCCGCGCGTCGACGCACAGGTACAGCCGCGCGGCCGCCAGCCGGTCCCGGACGGTTGATGTGCTGGTTGACGGGGCGTGCGATGAGCTCACGCGCTCAGCCTGCCATGACCGCGCGAGGACGTGGACGTCGCCACGTAGCCTGAGCGCATGCCCGATCCCGGACCCGCCACCCGGACCGTTCCGACGCCGGACAGCCATCCGGCCGCGACCGGCCCGGCCGGCCCGACGGCCGACGTGGTCGTCGTCGGCGGAGGCCTGATCGGCCTCTCGTGCGCGTGGCGGCTGGCCCAGGCCGGTCTGCGTGTGACGGTGTGCGACCCCACACCCGGGCGTCGTACGTCGTCGGTGGCCGCCGGAATGCTCGCGCCGGTCACCGAGGTCGAGTACGGCGAGGAGGACCTGCTCGTGCTCAACCTCGCGAGCGCGGCCGCGTGGCCGGGGTTCGCCGCGGAGCTCGAGGAGGCCTCCGGGCTGCCGGTCGGCCTGCACGCGTCGGGGACGCTGTCGGTCGCGTACGACGTGGACGACGTCGCGGTGCTCGCGAGGCTGGCGTCGTACCAGAGGAGGCTGGGGCTCGAGGTCGAGGAGCTGACCGGGCGGCAGGCGCGCAAGCGGGAGCCGATGCTCGCGGTCGGGGTGGCGGGCGGGCTGTGGGTGCCGGGTGACCACTCGGTGGACAACCGCAAGGCGGTCGCGGCGCTGCTGGCCGGGGTCCGCAAGGCCGGGGTCGAGCTGGTGGAGCGCACCGTGGCCGAGGTCGTCGTGACCGGTGGCCGGGCCACCGGCGTACGGCTGGACGACGGCGGCGAGATCGCGGCGGGAACCGTCGTCGTGGCGGCCGGGCCGTGGTCGGCGCAGGTCGGCGGGGTGCCGGCGGAGCTGGTGCCGCCGCTGCGGCCGGTGAAGGGCGAGATCGTGCGGCTGCGGGTGCCGGAGGCGTACCGGCCGGTGCTGAGCCACACGGTGCGGGCGACCGCGCGCGGGTTCTCGGTGTACCTGGTGCCGCGGCCGGACGGTGAGCTGGTGGTCGGGGCGACCAGCACCGAGCTCGGGTTCGACACCCGGGTGCTGGCGGGCGGGGTGTACCGGCTGCTGCGCGACGCGCGGACGGTGCTCCCGGTGACCGACGAGCTGGAGGTGACCGAGACGGTGGCGGGGCTGCGGCCGGCGACGCCGGACAACGCGCCGGTGCTCGGGCCGTCCGGGCTGGACGGGCTGGTGTGGGCGACCGGGCACTACCGCAACGGGGTGCTGCTGACGCCGGTGACGGCCGGCGTGGTCACGACGCTCGTGACGACCGGTGCGGTGCCAGGGATCGCGGAGCCGTTCGCGGCCGACCGGTTCGGCAGTGGCAAGGTGGCCTCATGAAGGTGTTCGTGAACGGAACCGCTCACGACCTCGTGCCGGGCAGCTCGGTGGCCGAGGTGGTCGCCGGCTGGTCGCGCACCGACCAAGGTGTCGCGGTCGCCGTGAACGACCAGGTCGTGTCGCGCGGGTCCTGGTCCGAGGTCGAGCTGGCCGAGGGCGACCGGGTCGAGATCCTGACGGCGGTGCAGGGCGGGTGACGGGGACGGAGCTGACCGATCCGCTGGTGATCGCCGGCCGCAAGTTCGCCAGCCGGCTGATCATGGGCACCGGTGGCGCGCCCAGCCTCGACGTGCTCGAGGAGGCGCTGGTCGCCTCCGGCACGGAGCTGACCACGGTCGCGCTGCGCCGGCTGGACCCGTCCCAGCAGGGCTCGGTGCTGGACGTGCTGAAGCGGCACGACATCGCCGTGCTGCCGAACACCGCCGGCTGCTTCACCGCCGGCGAGGCGGTGCTGACCGCGCGGCTGGCGCGCGAGGCGCTGGACACGAACTGGGTCAAGCTCGAGGTGGTCGCCGACGACCACACCCAGCTGCCCGACCCGGTCGAGCTGCTGGACGCCGCGGAGCGGCTGGTGGCCGACGGGTTCACGGTGCTGCCGTATACCAACGACGACCCGGTGCTGGCCCGCCGGCTGGAACAGGCCGGCTGCGCCGCGGTGATGCCGCTGGGCTCCCCGATCGGGTCCGGCCTGGGCATCCGCAACCCGCACAACATCGCGATGATCGTGGACCAGGCGTCGGTTCCTGTGGTGCTCGACGCCGGGATCGGTACGGCGAGCGACGCCGCGCTGGCGATGGAGCTCGGCTGTGACGCGGTGCTGCTGGCCAGTGCCGTCACCCGGGCCGAGCGTCCGGAGCTGATGGCTGCCGCGATGCGCCAGGCGGTCGAGGCGGGTCGCGCCGCGCGGCTGGCCGGCCGGATCCCGCAGCGCTGGCACTCCGCGCTGCCGTCCTCCCCTGTCACGGGCCGTCTCGGCAGCTGACGGTCGCGGCAGGTCGTCGTACGACGTCCTGAGGCCTGGGAAGCGCCGCATAGTAACGCCGATTGTGAATCACAACGATGTATTTCAATGAGTCCCGTATAACACTTCGGCAACTTTAACCTCGTTGATCCCAGACGCCACTGTTGTCACATGAGTCCCGGTGCTTACCGTCGAACAGCGCTCCACGGGGAGTAGCACCAGGGCGGAGCGCGCCACGCAGCACCCACGACCGAGGGGGCACACGAGCGAAGGAACGGGGAAATGACCTTCGACCTGTATGCCAGAACACTC
>DASXRB010000939.1:0-3374 GCA_036506875.1 Kribbellaceae bacterium
CCTGGTTGAGCGCGGCCATCGCCTCGACTGCCTGCGGGAACACCTCGCCGGTCTGCTTGTGCCGGTTGTTGAGCACGCCCAACCCGAGTGGCTTGCTCAACGACAGCGGGTCTCCCGCCGCCCCCGCGTTGTTGCGCAGCAGCCGGGCGGGATCCACCACGCCCGTGACCGCCATCCCGTACTTGGGCTCCGGGTCGTCGATGCTGTGACCACCGCCGACGTGGCAACGGGCCTCGCGGGCGACCGCGAGGCCGCCGCGCAGAACCTCCTTGGCAAGCTCGAACGGCAGCACCTCGCGCGGCCACGCCAAGAGATTCACCCCGACCAGCGGCCGCCCCCCCATGGCGTAAACGTCCGAGAGCGCGTTCGCGGCTGCGATGCGCCCCCAGTCGTACGGGTCGTCGACCACCGGAGTGAAGAAGTCTGCGGTGGCGACGACGGCCAGGTCAGCGGCCAGCCGTACGACGGCCGCATCGTCGCCGGTCTCGAGCCCGACCAGCAGGTCGTCGTCCACGGGGCCGCCGAGCAGGTCGGCAACGACCATCTCCAATTCGCCGGGAGGGATTTTGCAGGCGCAGCCGCCACCGTGAGCGTAATGAGTCAGCTGGTAGGTGCCCGCGCCGGTCGTCATGTCCCACCCTCCCCACTGTCGGAGCAAGTACCCACAGGCTAGAGCCGCACTGCGCCAGGATGAATACTGAGACGCCAGCGGTTGCCGCAACCCGTCGCTCGCCGCTTCGGGTTGGTCTTATGCTGTCGAGCGGAGGCGTCAGGGTGCCTGGTGGCCCCCGCGGTCTTCAAAACCGTTCGGGACCGAGGATCTCGGTCCGGCGGGTTCGATTCCCGTCCGCCTCCGCCAGCTTTCGTGAAGTCGATGACGAGACGGGCGCGCCGCCGTACCGTCGAGGAGTGGCCGACGAACGACGCCGGATCCCGCGGGTCGACGGTGTGCTTGCGGACCCGCGGCTGGTCGACGCGCAGGGACGGCTGGGGCGGGCACTGGTCAGGCAACTGGTCAACGAGGTCCAGGACCGGGCGCGCCGGGGTGAGATCACTCCCGAGCAGGTGCCGGACGTCGTCGTGGCGGCGCTGCCACCGCGCGCGTGCGGGATGCGCCCGGTCGTGAACGCGACCGGGGTGCTGCTGCACACCAACCTCGGCCGGGCGCCGCTGTCCGCGGCGGCCGTCGAAGCGGTTGCGGCGGCTGCGGGATGTGTCGACGTCGAGTTCGACGTGGACAGCGGTCGGCGGGCTCGCCGCGGCCGACAGGTTCTGAAGGCTCTCACGGCGGCCGTGCCGGCGGCAGAAGCTGTGCACGTGGTGAACAACAATGCGGCCGCGTTGGCGCTCGCCGCGACAGGGCTGGCAGCGGGACGGGAAATCGTGCTGAGCCGGGGCGAGATGGTGGAGATCGGCGACGGGTTCCGCATCCCCGACCTGCTGACGTCCACCGGGGCGCGCCTGCGCGAGGTGGGGACCACGAACCGCACGACGCTCCGTGACTACTCCGAGGCTCTCGGACCGCGGACCGGTTTCGTGTTGAAGGTGCACCCGTCGAACTTCGTGGTGACGGGGTTCACCGCTGAGGTTTCGGTGCGAGACCTCGCTGCCTTGGACGCACCCCTCGTGGTCGACATCGGATCCGGCCTGCTCTCCCCGGACCCATCGCTGCCGGGCGAGCCCGACGCCGCGACGACGCTCGCCCATGGTGCCACGCTGGTCACCGCTAGCGGGGACAAGCTGCTCGGCGGACCGCAGTGCGGCTTCCTGCTTGGTGACCGCACCTACGTGGAGCGGCTGCGTCGCCATCCGCTCGCCCGAGCCATGCGTGTCGACAAGCTGACCCTCGCCGCGCTGGAAGCCACCTTGCGCGGACCGACCTCCCCGACCTCGCGCATGCTGCACGCGGGCGCCGACGACCTGCAGGCACGCGCCAGATCCCTGCTGGCCGGGCTCACTGCGGTAGACCTCGACGTGCGAGCTGTGCCGAGCCAAGCCAGTACCGGAGGCGGCGGCGCCCCCGGACTGGTGCTGCCCAGCACGGCGCTGAGCGTGCCGGCGGAGTACGCGGAGGCACTCCGCGCCCACGACCCCGCCGTCGTCGGACGGATGCACGCTGGGCGGCTCCTGCTCGACCTGCGAAGCGTCCCACCCGAGCTGGATCACGTGCTGCACGACGCGATCACCCACGCCGCCCGACAGGCCTGACATGCACGTCATCGCGACCGCCGGACATGTCGACCACGGCAAGTCCACCCTGCTCCGCGCGCTGACCGGGATGGAGCCGGACCGCTGGGCCGAGGAACGCCGACGCGGCATGACCATCGACCTCGGTTTCGCCTGGACGACCCTGGAATCGGGGCCCACGGTCGCGTTCGTCGACGTACCCGGTCATGAGCGGTTCATCGGCAACATGCTCGCCGGCATCGGACCCGCTCCGGCCGTCATGTTCGTCGTCGCCGCCGACGAGGGCTGGAAGCCACAGTCCGCCGAGCACCTCGCTGCGCTCGACGCTCTCGGTGTCCGCCAGGGGGTCCTTGTCATCAGCCGTTGCGACCTCGCGGGGCCTGCACTCGCGTTGGCCACCGCTCGTCACGAGCTCGCGACGACGTCGCTGAACGGGATCGAGCCGGTCTGTGTGAGCGCAACGACCGGTGCCGGTATGGACGATCTTCGGGCCGCGCTGTCGCGGTTGGTCGCAGCCCTGCCGCCACCCGAGCGACAGCGTGCGGTGCGGCTCTGGGTGGACCGGGCGTTCACGATCCGCGGCGCCGGCACCGTAGTGACCGGCACGCTTACCGCGGGAGCAATCTCCGCCGGCGACAACCTCACGATCGCGCCCGGGGAGCACCGTGCGCGCGTCCGCGGCGTGGAGTCGCTGAAGGCCCATGTGTCCTCGGTGCAAGCCGTGGCCAGGGTCGCGGTCAACCTGCGGCATCTGCCCGTGAGCCAGGTCCGGCGCGGCAGCGCGCTGCTCACGCCCGAGGCCTGGGACACAACGAGTCTGGTCGATGTGCGGACCTCCGGGCAGCTGCCGCCTCAGGTACTCGTTCATGTCGGATCGGCTGCCGTAGCGGCCCGGGTGCGGCCCTTCGGCGCGGACCTCGCCCGGCTGACTCTCGCGTCGCCGCTGCCGTTGCAGATCGGGGACCGGCTGCTGCTGCGCGACCCGGGCAGCAGGCGAATCGTCGGCGCCACCGTGCTCGACGTACGACCGCCGGAGCTGGTTCGCCGCGGCGACGGCGCTCTGCGGCGTGCCGAGCTGGCCGCGATGACCGGACAACCGGACCCGGTGTCCGAGTTGCGCCGACGCCGCGTCGTCACCGTTGCCGACCTGCGCCGGATGGGCTGCCCGGAGCCGTCCGGCGTTGCCC
>DASXRB010000940.1:0-8202 GCA_036506875.1 Kribbellaceae bacterium
GGCCTGGATGCGCGAGCGGGTCGATTTCTGGTGGCCGCGGTTCCGGACGTTCGCGGAGGCGGACGGGCTGGCCAAGTACGAGGCGGGGACGCCGAAGGCGAGACGGCAGCGGAGGCGGGAGGCGTTCGTCCGCGAGCAACGCCTGGCCGACCGCGGAGTGGAGATGGTCCGGTTCGGCTGGGAGGACGCGGTCGAACACGGCGACGAGTTGGCGGCACGGTTGCGATCCGCGTTCGATCGGGGACAGGCTCGCGACAGCGAGCCACGCTGGCGGGCGGACGACCCGTACGACGCCGGCCTGTGGCCGCGCCTCCCACCGCCTGACATCGACGCCGACCCGTGGGACCAGGCCCAATGGCTCGCGCGCCGGCCCTCATGAGTCCCTTGCGTGAATCGTTCGACGGGCGTCGTCACCTCACTCATGAAGATCGGCAGCACTGCGCCGCGTCCTCAGGCGACGACGTCGGCCAGGCGGTCGAGCTGGTCGAGGTCGGAGGTGGTGGGGTCGAGGTAGAGCTCGGTGGCGCCGGCGTCGGCGTACGCCTTGACAGCGCCCCGGATCGCCTCGGGGGTGCGCAGGGCGCCGTCGGCGATCATGCCGGCGAAGTCGCCGAGCAAGGCGTAGTAGTGCTTCAGGTACCCGCGCGAGTCGGCCTCGGCGTCACCGCCGAGCGAGAAGTACGCGAGCGCCGCCAGCCGGGGCTCGCCGTCGCGGCCGGCTTCCTTCCAGGCCGCGCGGACGCCGTCGAAGACCGGACCGACCCTCTCCGGCGGCGCGCCGCCGATCGTGAAGCCGTCGGCCCAGGTGACGGCGCGGCGGATCGCCGCCTTGCCACCGCCACCGATCATCACCGGCACCCGGCCGCCGTTCACCGGCGCGGGCGTGACGGCCGGTCCGCCCTCGGCGAGCGGCTCGCCTTGCCAGAGCTTGTGCAGGACGTCGAGCTGGCCGTCGAAGTCCCTGCCGCGCGTCCCGAAGTCGGCGCCGGCCGCGGCGTAGTCGTCCGCGCGCCCGCCGGGCGCGATGCCGAGCGTGAACCGGCCGCCGGAGATCTGGTCCAGTGACGCGGCCGTCTTGGCCAGCAGCGCCGTCGGGTACACCGGGCCGAGCAGGATGTTCGTCATCAACCCGATCCGGCTGGTCGCACCGGCGGCCGCGGCGAGCGCGGTCAGCGAGTCGTAGCTCGGGTACACCACCCGGTCGATCGTGGCGAGCCCGCTGAAGCCGCGCTCCTCCGCGCGCCGGGCCCACTCGACGAGCCGGGTGCCGGGGTGCTGCTGGTACCCGTTGACGGGGTTGGGCAGGCCGATGCCGATCTTCACGTGACTCCCCTTCGATCGCGTATGGATTGTCCAAGCAACTATTTCATCTGCAATGATCCTACTAGCAACTCTTCTGCGGTCAACCCTGTTAGGATCCGCTCGTTCGACGACACCGGAGAACCAGATGCGAGGAACGCGGCCCGGCGGTGACGGTGAGCTCGCCTGGCTCGAGCTTCACCAGGTCAGCGCGCTGCTGTACGGGGAGCTGAGCCGCCGCCTCGAGCAGGACGCCGGCATGTCCGCCGCCGAGCACGACGTGCTGTGGTACCTGGCGAACACCCCGGACCGCCGGCTCACCATGTCCGACCTCGCCGACCGGCTGCTGATCAGCCGCAGCGGCGCGACCCGGCTGATCGACCGGATGGAGCGCCGCGGCTGGGTGGACCGCGAGACGCCGCCGGACAACCGCCGCACGACGTACGCGGTGCTCACCCCGGAGGGAACCAAGGCGGTACGACGAGCGGTCAAGGTGGTCTGGTCGGTCCGGCCGGCCCTGTTCGACGAGCGCCTCGACGACCGCGACGTCGCCGACCTGCGCCGCGTCCTCGGCAAGCTGCTGCGGCGCCTCGACGTCGTCGACTGACGTCACTGCGAGCCGGACGCCTCCGGTGGGGTGCGGCGTGCGGGGCGTTCCCCGGGCGTACGACGCGCGCGGGCCGGGGCCGCGCTGGCCTGCGCTGCGGCGAGCGGGTCGGGATCCGGCGACCCGGCCGGGCGAGGACCCCAGGTCTCCGGGTCCGGCACACCTGGCGGGAGTGTGCGGCGGCGGCTGGGCGCCCCGGCGCGAGCGGCGGGCGCGTGGTCGCTCTCCCCGGGCTCCTTCGCGCCCGGCCACGGCTTGGCGACCCGGGAGGCGAGGACGAACTCCTTGCGCAGCGGGTTGCCCTCGAACCCGTCCGGCAGCAGCAGCGGCACCAGGTTCGGATGACCGTCGAACGAGATGCCGAACATCTCGTACGTCTCCCGCTCGTGCCAGTTCGCCCCGGAGAACACCGCGGTCAGCGACGCCAGCCGCGGCGACGACCGCGGCACCAGGGTGCGCAGCATCAGGTGCTCGACCGCGCCGGGCACTCCGAACGTCGCCAGGTGCGAGACCACGCGGAACCCGTCGGCCAGCTCGTCGGACGCGGTCAGCCAGTCGAAGAAGAGCAGCCCCAGCTCGTCGCGGACCACCTCGTGCGCGGCCACCCAGGACTCCGGCGGCACGTCGAACGCGTCCGGCCCGAAGCTCTCCGCCTTGTGCGCCGTCACGCCCGCCTCGGCGAGCACGAACGGCGCCCGGTCCGCCGCCGTCACCGCTCGGCTCCCGGCGGAAGCACCAGGCCCCGGGTCAGCGCCGCCGCCGACCCGTCGTACCGCTCGGTCAGCTTCTGGCCACTGATCTTGTCCTGCAGCCTGAGGATGCCCTGCAGCAGCGCCTCTGGGCGCGGCGGGCAGCCCGGCACGTAGACGTCGACCGGGATGATCTGGTCGACCCCCTTGGTCACGCAGTACGAGTCCCAGTAGGGGCCGCCGGAGTTCGAGCAGGAGCCGAACGAGATGACGTACTTCGGCTCCGGCATCTGGTCGTAGAGCCGCTTGATCGCCGGGGCCATCTTGTCGGTGACGGTGCCGGAGACCACCATCAGGTCCGCCTGCCGGGGCCCGGGCGCGAACGGGATCACGCCGAGCCGGATGAAGTCGTGCCGGCCCATCGAGGCGGCGATGAACTCGATCGCGCAGCACGCCAGACCGAAGTTGAACACCCACAGCGAGTACTTGCGGCCCCAGTTCAGCAGATACCGCACCGGCTGCGGCGCGAGCCGCGCCAGCGCCCCGACGGACGGCTCCGCGGCCACCTGCGAGGCGGTCCGGAGCGCCGGCATCGGGAGAGGTACGACGCTGTCGGTCACGCTGCCAATCTATCTAGGTATCGCCCAGAACCGGGATAGGGACTTGTTCCGATGTCCGGCCCCTCCTCAGACGAGCACTCTCGGTGTCACCAGAAGAGAAGAGGTCCGAGGAGGACACCATGTTCTACCGCACCGATGACGTGATCCGGGCCGAGATCGCCTACCGGCAGGCCAGGATCGCCGAGCAGTTCCGCCGGGCGAACGGCCGCCGGGGCCGTCGTACGGCCGCACCGAAGCACTCCGCCCGCCGCGCCGCCTGACCATGGGGCGGCCGGAGGCGGCGGAGACCACCCATCGAGCCCCTGTCCTTCGACTGGTGTCGGGGGCAGGGGCGAAGATGGGTGCCGTGCTCGACAACCTGCCGCCGTACGCCACTCCCCTGATCGGCCGTACGGCGGAGATCGCCGCTCTGCTGACCGCCGTCGACGAGGCGAACGCCCGCCGGGCCGGGGCCGTCCTGGTGTCCGGGGACGCCGGGGTCGGCAAGACCCGGCTGCTGGACGAGATCGCCTCCGGGGCGGTGCAGCGCGGGTTCACCGTGCTCGCCGGGCACTGCAGTGACTTCGGCGACGCCGGACTGCCCTACCTTCCGTTCACCGAGATGTTCGGCCGGCTCGCGGCGAGCAAGCCCGAGCTGGTCGACGAGCTGCTGCGCACCTTCCGCCCGATCGCCCGGCTGCTGCCGGTCCGCCGGCTGCTCGGCGCCGAGCCCGCCGCCGAGCAGGCCACGCCGGCCGGCCCCGCCGTGGACGCGCGGATCGACCGCGGCGCCTTGTTCGACGCCGTCCTCGGCGCCCTCACCACCCTGGCCACCAGGGAGCCGGTGCTGCTGGTCGTCGAGGACCTGCACTGGGCCGACGAGTCGACCCGCGACCTGCTCGGCTACCTGTTCGCCCGGATGGCGGACCAGCGGCTCGTCGTGGTCGCGTCGTACCGCAGTGACGACCTGCACCGCCGGCACCCGCTGCGCCGCCCGGTCGCGGAGTGGACCCGGCTCCCCCGGGTCCGGCGCCTGGCGCTGGGCCCGCTGGACACCGACGAGACCCGCACGCTGATCGGCTCGCTGCACCCGGCCCCGCTGCCCGAGCGGGAAGTGCAGCGGATCGTCGACCGTGCCGGTGGCAACGCGTTCTTCGTCGAGGAGCTGGTCGCCGCGACCAGCAGGGGTGACAGCGCCATGGTCCCGCCGGAGCTGGCCGACCTGCTGCTGATCCGGCTGGACGGGGTCTCCGAGGACGCGGCCCAGGTCGCCCGGGTCGCCGCGGTCGCCGGTCGCCGGGTCTCGCACGACCTGCTGTCCGCGGTCGCCGAGCTGCCCGACCGCGAGCTGGACGCCGCGCTGCGCGAGCTGGTCGACGCGCACGTGATCGAGCACCAGGGCGACACCGGCTACGGCTTCCGGCACGCGCTGCTGGCCGAGGCCGTGTACGACGACCTGCTGCCCGGCGAGCGCGTCCGGCTGCACGCGTCGTACGCCGCCGCCCTGCGCGACCGCACCGTGCCCGGCACCGCGGCCGAGCTGGCCCGGCACGCGACCCGCTCGCACGACCTGCCGACCGCGTTCGAGGCCCGGCTGCGAGCCGCGACCGAGGCGCTCACGGTGGCGGCGCCGCAGGAGGCGCTGCTGCACTACGAGAAGGCGCTCGAGCTGTTCCCGCACCGGCCGGCCGACTACAGGGTCGCCAAGTCCTGGCTGATGAACGCGGCCGCGCAGGCGGCGTCGCTCGCGGCCCAGCAGCCGCGGGCGCTGAAGCTGCTGCGCAAGGCGCTGGCCGAGCTGCCCGCCGACGCGCCGGACGAGGAGCGCGCCGGGCTGCTGATCTCGCTGGCCGTCGCGGCGATGGACGTCGACGAGGACCCGGAGGCGTTCGACGCGACGTCGGAGGCGCTGAGGCTGGTCGGCGAGGAGCCGGCGACGCCGCTGCGGGCCCGGGTCACGTCGCTGCACGCGCGGGCCGCGATGGCGCTCGGCCGGTACGACGAGGCGACGCTGTGGGCGAACCAGGCCCTGGAGACCGCGCGCCGGCTGGGCAGCATCGACGCCGCCGCCGACGCGACCACCACGCTCGCGATCCTGCGCCGCAAGTCGGGTGACCCGCTCGCCGCCGTCGACCAGCTCACCGACGCGGCCGCGCAGGCCCGGGCGGCCGGCGACACCGCGACCGAGATGCGCAGCCTCTACCTGATCGGGTCGACGTACTACGAGATCGGCGAGGTGGGCCAGGCGATCGCGGCGTTCGAGGTCGCGGACGCGCGCGCCGTGGAGGTGGGGCGGCACTGGGCGGTCTACGGGCTGGACGCGCACTGGATGCTCGCGCTGCTGCAGTACGTCGCCGGCGACTGGGACGGCACCGAGCGCACCACCCGGGTCAGCGGCGAGTCGCTGCCGGTCGCGGTCGAGGCGGTGCTCAGCACGGTCCGGCTCGCGGTCCGCGCCGGCCGCGGGGACACGTCCGCGCTCGGCGACGCGGAGCGGCTGCGGTCGCGCTGGTCGACCGACCCGGTGCTGGCGATCCTCAGCGCCGGGCCGTTCACCGACCTGCTGATGCAGCAGCACCGGCCCCTGGACGCCCTGGACGTGATCGACGACGTGGTCGCGACCGTGGCCGCCGCGTGGCAGCTCACCTGGTTCCAGGCCCGGATCCGGCTGTCGGCGATCGCGCTCGCCGCGCTGGCGTCGTACGTGGTGACCGAGCCGGAGGCGAGCCGCGAGCAGTGGGTCGCCCGCGGCAAGGAGTACCTGGAGGCCGGGCGCACCACGGCCGAGAAGGCCACGATGCGGATGAAGCTCGGCGTCGAGGCGGAGGCCTGGAGGGCCCGGCTGGAGGCGGAGTGGCTGCGGCTGCGGTGGCTCGCCGACGTCGACCCGCCGCCGGCCGACGAGCTGGTCGGCGGCTGGCGGCAGGTGGTGGAGGCGTTCGGGTACGGCGACGTCTGGGAGACGGCACGGTCCCGGGCCCGGCTCGCCGAGGTCCTCAAGGCCACCGGCGACGCGGCCGGCGCGGCCGAGCAGTCGGCGCTCGCGGAGGAGGTCGCCCGCCGGCTCGGCGCGAAGCCGCTGCTGGCCGAGCTCACGGCCGGCGAGCAACCGGCCGCCCCGGCCGCACTGACGGCGCGGGAGTCCGAGGTGCTGGCGCTGCTGGTCGAGGGCCGGACGAACCGTCAGCTGGCGCGGCAGCTGTACATCAGCGAGAAGACGGTCAGCGTGCACGTCTCGAACATCCTCGCCAAGCTCGGCGTCCGCAGCCGCACCGAAGCCGCCGCCGTGGCCCGCCGCGACGGCCTCCTCTAGGTCGTCAGGTCCAGGACAGGATGCCCTTGCGCCAGGCGTAGAAGAGGCCGGCGGCGACGAAGCCGAGGAAGACGAACATCTCGACCAGGCTTGACACGCCCAGCGCGGCGAACACGGTCGCCCACGGGAACAGATAAACGGCGTCGACCGCGAAGATCACGTACAGATAGGCGAACAGGTAGTACCGGATGTGTACCTGCGCCCAGCCCTCGCCGACCGGGTCGACCCCGGACTCGTACGTCGTCAGCTTGCCCGGCGTCGTGTGCGTCACGGTCAGCGCCCGGTTGAGTGCGAGCGCCCCGGCGACGCCGACGGCACCGAGCACGACCACCGCCGCCACCACGCCGTACGACTCCCACAGGTCGCTCATGTGCGCAACCTTAGTGACTCAGGCCTCCCAGCGGATGCCGTGGAAGCCGGCGGGCGGGTCGAGCAGCCACAGGTGCGCGAACCGGCCCTGGATCAGCCGGACGTCCGCGACCCGGGTGTGCGGCGTGTGCGCGTCGGTCCGCCACACCCGGTAGACCTGCGACGGCCGCACGTCCTCGTCGTACTCGATGGTCAGGCTGTACGACGTGAGCCCGGGCTTGGTCCAGGAGCCCTCGTAGCCGCCGGCCCCGCGTCCCGGCTGGACGAGCCGGTACGACAGCGGGTACAGCTCCCCGCGGGTCAGCGGCGCGTCGAAGCGCAGCTCGACGGCGATCAGCCCGGCGACCCTGTCACGGTAGGTCCCACCGAGGCTGCAGGTCGGGCCGGCCTCGATCCGCTCGATGGCGTCGACCGGATGCCTGATCACCAGGAACCGGTCCACCCCCGGGCGTTCGGCGCGCACGATCAGCCGGGTCTCCGACTCGGAGCCGTTCGCGGTGAGGTGCAGGTAGTCGTCCATCCGGACCGCGACCAGGCCCGGATCCGACAGCCCGAGCCGGGCGCGCATCCGCTTGGACGCGGCCTGTGTCAGTCCGGTCCGGGTAGGCAGCTTGCGGTCCGTGCCGGTGTACGGAGCGAGCGTCTCGAGCAGGGTGCCCTCCGGCAGCTGCAGGATGCGTTCCAGCTCGGCGACGGCCTGACGCGACGACGGCGTGGCCGGGATGGTCCGGCCGCGTTGCCAGTTGCTGAGGGTCGAGACACTGACCGGCGCGCCGGCCGCCGTCAAACGCTCCGCGAGCCTGTCCAGCGTCAGGCCGCGCGCTGCGACCGCGCGCCGCAAGGCGACGTCGAACGGCATCTGCTCTGCGGTCATGTTCCTGCTCCCCGTTGACTGCTCCGGCGAACGTTACCGGCCTGACTTGAATTTCCAGGCTGTCGAGCCCTTCCCTCCGCGTGTCTTCGCGGGGTCGCGGTGTCCCCGGCAGCTGCCCGCAGGGGGCACATCGCCCGCCCGGGTTCAGAGCCCGAGCTTGGACTGCAGGCCCGGGCGCAGCGTCGCGGCGAAGGTCGTGGTGACGTGGTTGGTGTCGCGGTAGACGATGACGTTGCCGATCACCAACGGGCAGGTGCGCTGGTCGCACATCCACGGCCGCAGGTCGACGAAGTGCGCGCCGGCAGCGGCCGCGGCCCGCTTCCAGATCTCGTTGCGCTCGCGGGTGATCCGCGGTTCCGGTGCCGCGCAGCTTCCGGTTGTCGCGTTGCGCGGTGCGAGGCAGTCGGCGGGGTCGGTCCGCAGGCTGGGGGTGCCGCTGAGCACGTCGACGC
>DASXRB010000941.1:0-8257 GCA_036506875.1 Kribbellaceae bacterium
ATCGAGACCTTGTCCGCGGACGGGTACCCGAACCGGACGTGCTCGAACTGCACCGCGACCGGCCCGGCCGGCACCGGCAGCGGGTCGGCCGGCTCCTCGACCAGCGGCTTCAGGTCGAGGATCTCGAAGACCCGCTCGAAACTCACCAGCGCGCTCATCACCTCGACGCGGGCGCTGGCCAGCGCGGTCAGGGGCGCGTACAGGCGGGTGAGCAGCAGCGCGAGGGACACGACCGCGCCGGCCTCGAGGCCACCGCCGAGCGAGAGGTACCCGCCGAGGCCGTAGACGAGGGCCAGCGCGAGCGCCGACACCAGGGTCAGCGAAGTCACGAACGTCCACTGCGCCATCGCCGTACGCACGCCGATGTCGCGGACCCGGCGGGCGCGCGCGACGAACTCGTCCGACTCGTACGACGGCCGGCCGAACAGCTTCACGAGGGTCGCGCCCGGCGCGGAGAACCGCTCGGTCATCTGGGTCGTCATCGCCGAGTTGTGGTTCGCGGCCTCCCGGTCCAGGCTCGCCAGCTTCGTGCCCATCCGGCGGGCCGGGATCATGAACACCGGCAGCAGCACCAGTGCCAGCAGGGTCACCTGCCAGGACAGGCTGAGCATCACGGCCAGCGTCAGCACCAGCGTGACCAGGTTGCCGACGACACCGGACAGCGTGTCGCTGAACGCCCGCTGCGCGCCGATCACGTCGTTGTTGAGCCGGCTCACGAGCGCGCCGGTGCGGGTCCGGGTGAAGAACGCGACCGGCTGCTTCTGCACGTGGTCGAACACGGTGTGTCGCAGGTCGAGAATGAGGTTCTCACCGATGGTGGCGGACAGCCAGCGGGTCACCAGCCCCAGCGCGGCCTCGGCGACCGCGATCACCGCGATCAGCGCGGCCAGCCCGACCACGGTGCGCGACGACCGGCCGCCGACGATCGCGTCGACCACGCGACCGGCCAGCACCGGAGTGGCGACGGCCAGCAGGGCGCCGACCACGCTGCACGCCAGGAACGCGGTCAGCAGCTGCCGGTGCGGCCGGGCGAACGCCCCGATCCGGCGCAGCGTCGCCTTCGAGAACGGTCGTTTGTCCTGCTGCGCGTTGGCCGCGTGGAACATCGACATCCACGCGGTGACTTCCATATCCATCCGAAGGTCCCCTCTCCTGCCCGGTCATCCTGCACCCCGGCGCCGACAATGCCGGCAGACCGACGCTAAGAGTTGGACCGGACTCGAGGTCAAGACTCATCGGTGAGGAAGTCGCCGAGGTGGACGGTGCGTTCGCCGGCCAGGCCGCGCCGGATGTGGACGCGGTCGCGGGGGCCGTCGCCGGCGTCGAAGTAGACGGTGCCGAAGCGGCCGTCGAGGTCGCAGCTGAGGACCGGGTTGCGCACGAGGAAACGTCGTACCGCCTCGGTGTCGCGGCGGGCCGACAGCCAGAACCGCAGGTCGGCCAGTCCCGGAGCCGGCTCGACCCCCGCGCCGAGCAGCACCTTGGACCTGAACGTGCCGCGGTGCGGGAACGGCTCGGCGCCCTGGAAGTCCACCGCGCGAAACCCGTTCCCAGCCGCCCATTCCAGCAGGAAGTGCCCGCTGGCCTTCATCACGCCCTGCCGCAGGTGGCGGTCGTCGCCGGCGGCCACGCCGACCAGCCGGGCCACGACGCGCTCGCGACCGGGGTCGAGGAGGTTGACCGTGCCGCCGACCGGAACCCCGTCCGCGAGCACCGTCAGCAGGTTGCCGTGCGCGAAGATCCGCTCGCGCGCCTCGGGCTCGGCGACCGAACGGGCCCGGTCCGCGTGCCGGGTCCGCATCGTCGGCACGTACATCTCCCGGAAGAACGCGGCGAACTCCGCGTCGTCCTGGCTGACCCGGTAGGTGTACCCGAACTGCCGGATCTGCCGCCGCACCCGGGCGCGCTCGTTCTTCGGGATCAGGTCCTCGACCCGCCCGCCCGGCTCCGGCAGTGCCGTCACCAGCTGGACGTGCACCGGCAGCACCACCGAAGCCTCCCGCGGCAGCACGCCGACGGCGTCCTTGTGCCCCTCGACGACCGCCAGGTCGACGTCGCCGAGCCACCGCAGTGGGTCGTCCCAGTAGTCGTCGACCTCACGCGTCTCGACGGCTGCGGCCGAGGCCAGCTCGGTCAAGCATGGCACGATGCACCGCACCCCGACCGCAGTGCCGATGAAGCCGATCCGCAGCCCGTCCCCCTCGATCACCACCCGCACCGGTTGCCTCACGCGACGGCCGCCAGGCTCCCCGGCGTCCCGCCCAGCGCGACGGTCCGGACGACGGTGCACGACGCCACGTCGACTACCGACACGTCGCGGCTGAGATGGTTGGCGACGTACAGCCACCGGCCGTCCGAGGTGAGCGCGAGGTCCTCCGGGTGCTCGCCGACCGCGACGGTCCCGAGCACCGCGCCGTCCGCGGTGTCCAGCACCGACACCAGGTTGTCGTAGTAGGCCGCCACGTACGCCGTCCGGCCGTCCGGCGACAGCTCGACGTCGAACGGCCCGTCGCCGACCGCGAACTCTCGCCGCACCTCGCCGGCGGCGGTGTCGATGACGGCGACCGTATTGCTCGCCCGGCTCGACCGGGTCACATACAGCAGGTCACCACCCGGCGAGACCGCTATCCCGTTCGGGTCACCGCCGACGGCGACCGTCGAACGGACCGCCGCCGTCCGCGCGTCGACGGCCGACACCGAGCCGCCCCCGAAGTCGCTCACGTAGACCGTCGCACCGTCCGGCGAGACCGCGATCTTCGCGGGACTGCCGCCGATCGCGACACTCGCACGGACGGCGCCCGATGCCGCGTCGATCACCGAGACGTCCCCGCCGCCGAAGTTCGCCACGTAGACCGTGCCCCCGTCCGGTGCCACCGCGACCGCGCCGGGTTGCCGCCCCGCAGCCGCCGACCCCACCACGACCCGGGCGACCGGATCGATGACCGACACGTCCCCGCCGCCGAAGTTCGTCACGTAGACCCGCTGCCCGTCCGGCGCGACCGCGACGCCGAACGGCCGCTCGCCGACCGGCACCGCCGTCACGACCCCGGTCCCGTCGAGCATCCACACGACCCGGTCGTTGAGTCCGGCAACGAGCACCGCGGCCTCATCCATCACGCCCCGACCTCCGCCGGCTCCCCGGCCCGCCACAGCCGCGCGTAGCATCCGCCCGCCGCGAGCAGCTCGTCGTGCGTACCCACCTCGGCGACCCGGCCGCCGTCGAGCACCACCACTCGGTCCGCGAGCGCCGCGGTGCTCAGCCGGTGCGCGACGACCACAGTGGTACGACGTCCCGCCGCCCGGCGGGTCGCGTCGAGCACGGCCGCGTCCGCGGTCGCGTCCAGCGCGGCGGTCGCCTCGTCGAGCAGCAGCACGTCCGGGTCGGCGAGCTCGGCGCGGGCGAGCGCCACCAGCTGCTGCTGGCCCGCGGACAGGCCCTGCCCGCGCTCCCCGACGGACTGCCGGAACCCGGACGGAAGCGCCGTGACGAGGTGCCACGCGCCGACTCGTCGTACCGCTTCCTCGATCTCGGGCTCGGACGCGGACGGCCGCGCGTACGCGATGTTGCGGGCCACGTCACCGGCGAACAGGTGCGGCTCCTGCGGCACCACGCCCAGCCGCCGCCGGTACTCGGGGGCGCGATACGACCGCAGGTCCGTCCCGTCGACGAGCACCCGGCCCTCGGTCGGGTCGTAGAACCGGGCGATCAGCTTCATGAGCGTGGACTTGCCCGCGCCGGTCGCGCCGACGACGGCGACCGTCTCACCCGGCGCGATCCGCAGCGACAGGTCCCGCAGCACCGGCTCCGCCGCGCCGGGATAGCGGAAGGCGACCCCGTCGAGCTCGATCCCGCCGCGCAGCCGCGCCGGAACCGGCGCCGGCACCGCCGGTTCCGGTGGCAGGACCGGCACCCGCCCGAGCTCGTCGATCCGGCGCAGCCCGACGGCGGCCTGCTGGTAGCTGTCGAACACCCCGGACAGCTGCTGCGCCGGCGTGAAGAACCGCGCCAGGTACAACAGAAACGCCAGCAGCGCCCCGGCGCCGAGGGTGCCGTGCGCGACCCGGTAGGCGCCCGTGCCGAGGGTGGCGATCTGCGCGACGTCGGCGAGCAGCGTGACGAACGGGAAGTACGCCGCGGCGTAGCGCCGGGCCCGCAGCCGCGACCGGCGGTAGTCGTCGCTGCGGCGCGCGAACCGGCGCGCCGAGTGCGCCTCCCGGACGTACGCCTTGGTGACGCGCATCCCCGACATGTGCTCGTGCAGGTCGCCGTTGACCTGACCGACCAGGTCGCGCGCCTGGTCGTACGCCCTCGACGTCAGGCGGCGGAAGACGGCGGTCGCCACGATCAGGACCGGTACGACGCCCAGCGCGACACCGGCCAGCAGCGGGTCGATGACGACGAGCGCGACCGCGATGCCGCCGATCGTGAGCAGGTTGACGACGGCACCGGCGAGCCCGCCGGCAAGGAACGTCGACAGCGCGTCCACGTCCGTGGTCATCCGGGTCATCAGCTGCCCGGCCGGGTTCCGTTCGTAGAAGTCGAGACCGAGCCGCTGCAGCGTCGCGAAGCTGCGCACCCGCAGCCCGAACAGCACGGACTCGACCGCCTTCGACAGCGTCACACCCTGCACGGCGAGCAGCAGACCGTCGGCGAGCACGACGACGAGGCCGGCCAGCGTGGTCGCGAGCAGCACCCCGGCCGCCGCGTCCCGGACGCCGCGGTCGACACCGACGCCGACCAGCGCCGGCAGCGCCAGCCCGGCCAGCGCGTGCAGGACCACCAGCACCGTCGCCGTGGCCAGCGGCGCGCGGACCGGCCGCAGCAGGCCGCCGAGCCGCACACCCACGCCGTCCGGATCGTCCCGCACCACCGGGTTCAGCGCGTCGCCGTCGGACGCCTCCTCGACGGCGGGCGGCCCGGCCTCAGGGCCGCGGTCGTGCGCCGGAGCGCGGTCCGGCCAGGGCGTGCCGGTGGCGGTGCGGACGCCGAGGCGGTCGCCGTCGCCGGCCAGCATCGAGCGGAAGGCCGCGCAGCGCGACTCCAGCTCGGCGCGGGTACCGACGTCGACGACCCGGCCGTCGTCCAGTACGGCGATCCGGTCGGCCAGCACCAGGGTGGACCGGCGGTGCGCGATCAGCAACGTCGTACGACGTCCGGCACCGGCCCGCAGGCTCGCGTGGATCGCCGCCTCGGTCGCGGTGTCGACGGCGGACGTGGCGTCGTCGAGGACCAGGATCCGCGGCTGCGTGAGCAGCGCGCGGGCGAGCGCGATGCGCTGTCGCTGGCCACCGGACAGGGTCAGGCCGCGCTCGCCGACGACGGTCTCGTAGCCCTGCGGCAGCGACTCGATGAACCCGTCCGCCCGCGCCGCCCGCGCCGCGACGCGGACCGCGTCGTCGGTGACGTCCGGGCGGCCGTAGGCGATGTTCGCGCGGATGCTGTCGGAGAACAGGAATGCCTCCTCGAACACGGTCCCCATCGCCGAGCGCAGGTCGGCCTGCCGCAGGTCGCGCACGTCGGTGCCGCCGATCCGCACGGCGCCGGCGTGTACATCGTAGAAGCGCGGCAGCAGCAGCGAGACCGTCGACTTGCCGGACCCGGTGTCGCCGACCAGGGCCAGCGTCTCGCCCGGACGCAGCTCGAGCGACACGTCGCGCAGCACCGGCTCGGCCCGGGTGTACCCGAACCGCGCCCGGTCCAGCGTCACCCCGAGCGGGCCGGGCGGCAGGTCCACCGGGTCGGCCGGATCCGTGACACCGGGCTGGGAGTCGATCAGCTCGTACACCCGCTCCACCGCGGACCGGGCGAGCTGGCAGGTCAGGATCATCCCGCACAGCGCGCCGACCGGACCGACCAGCGAGGTGACGTAGGCCGAGAACGCCAGGAACGCGCCGAGGCTGAGCCGGCCCTGCATCGCGAGCCAGCCGCCGGCGCCGAGCAGCGCCACCTGACCCAGGCCGGGCAGCACGACCATCAGCGCGGACGGCCGGGCCGAGGCGCGCGCCACCCGCACCCGCTTGGCGAACAGCCGGCGCGCGCCGTCGGTGTAGCGGGCCAGCTCACGGTCTTCCTGCCCGAAACCCTTCACCACGCGGACGCCGGTCACCGTCTCCTCGAGGTGCTGGGCGAGGTCGGCCGCCTGCTGCTGCGCGGCCCAGGTCACCGGCCGCAACGCACTGCCGGACCGCGCGGACACCACTGCGATCAGGGCGATCACCACCGCGGACAGCGCGGCCAGCGGTACCGACAGCACGCACATCGCGGCGAACGAGACGGCTGCCAGCGCGACCGTGCCCAGCATCAGCGGCACCACCGACACCAGGCCCTGCGCCAGCTGCAGGTCGCTGATCGCCCGCGACACGACCTGCCCGGTGCGCAGGCGGTCCTGCCGGTCGCCGTCGAGACGCTGTACGGCGTCGAACAGCTGCCGGCGCAGGTCGTGCTGCACGTCGAGGCCGAGCCGGTCGGCGGTGTAGCGCGTGACGAAGGTGCCGCCGAAGCGGACCACCGCGAGGCCGCCGAGGAGGAGCAGGAGTCCGGCGAGCAGGCCGAGCCGGCCGGCGAGCGCGTCGTCGACGACCCGGCGCAGCACCAGCGGGCCTATGCCTTCCAGCCCGACCACGAGCACCGAGGACCCCACCGCCAGGGAAGCCACCACCGGGTGATGCAGGCACGCGCCGGCGAGCCGCCGCCACCAGCCGGACGAGGAGGTCACCAGACCACCGGCAGTTCGGTGACGCCCTGCAGGCCGACCGCCGGCTTGACCGGCAGCCGGTCCTGTCCGACAGCCGGCCGGAGGTCCGGGACCCGGGCGAACAGGGCGGTCAGCGCGACGTCCAGCTCCACCCGGGCGAGGTTCTGTCCGAGGCACTGGTGCCGGCCGTACCCGAACGCCAGGTGGTGCCGGGCCCGGCGTCGTACATGCAGCGTGGCGGCATCGGTGAACGCGCGGTCGTCGCGGTTGCTCGCGGCGAGCGACAGGACGACGCCGTCGCCGGCCCGGATCGTCGTACCGCCGACGGCGACGTCCGCGGTCGCGACGCGCGGGATCGTGTCGGCTATCGACAGGTAGCGCAGCAGCTCGTCGACCGCGCCCGCCGCGCCCTCGCGGCGCACGACCGCGAGCTGATCCGGGTGCGCCAGCAGGGTGAGAGTGCCTAGCGCGATCATGTTCGCCGTCGTCTCGTGGCCCGCGACGAGCAGCATCAGGCAGGTGTTCACCGCCTGCCGCTCGGACAGCTCGCCGGCCGTGACCCGCCGGCCGAGCGCGCCGATCACGCCGTCACCGGCGGCTTCCAGCCGCTTTCCGAAGTACGACGCCAGCGCGCCGAAGGCCGGGCCGGCGTCGTCCTTGTTCAGCACCGGAGGGATCGCGTGCTCGACGAAGAACGCGTGGTCCTGCTCGGGGACGCCGAAGACCCGGGCGAGGGTCATGGCCGGCAGCCGGACCGCGTACGACGAGACCAGCTCGACCGGCGGACCTGCCGCCAGGATCCGGTCCAGCAGGGCGTCCGCGTCGGCCTGGACGGCCGGCCGCAGCGCGCGGGCCTGGCGGACGGTGAACTCCGGGATCACCGCGCGCCGGTGGTCGCCGTGCTCCGGTTCGTCCATCTCGACGAAGGTCTGCACCAGGCGCTTGCGCTCGCGGTCCGGCCGGGCGGCGCCGCGCGGCAGCGCGATCTCGGGGTGATCCGGGTTGGTCGAGTCCGAAGAGATCCGCGGGTCGGTGAGCAGTGCCCTGGCCTCGTCGTACCCGGTGACCACCCAGACGGGTTCGCCGCTCGGCAGCTCAGCACGGGTAACCGGTCCCGGCAGGTCGTCGTATCCCGGCGGCGGGTGGTAGGGGCACGCGCGCGGCATCGGGAACTCGGGCGTCATGAGCGCACGTCCTCGGCCAGGCGGATCGCACCGGACGGGCAGAGCGCCACGGCCTCGAGCACCGCGGCCGGTGTCCCGGCCGGATCGCCGTCACGCAGGACGACGATCCCGTCGTGGCCCTGGTCGAACACACCCGGCGCGGCCAGTACGCACTGGCCGGCCCCGATGCACACGTCGGTGTCGGCGACCACCCGCACAGCAGCCTCCTTCGGCATCGGGCCGGTCACCAGGCGACCCGGAGCGTCGTGATCCGCGGCACCCCGACGCCGCCGTCGATGACCTGCCGGTCCACCGGGTCGGCCAGCCGCAGGTCCGGCATCCGCTCGAACAGCCGGGTGAACACCACTTCCAGCGCGACCCGGGCGAGGTGCTGGCCGA
>DASXRB010000942.1:0-2653 GCA_036506875.1 Kribbellaceae bacterium
ACGGGATGTCGGTCGACCTGCCGGACCCGGACGGGACGGTGCTCCCGCGGGTCAGCCGTTGCGGGCGAGGAAGTGCCAGCCGAGCCAGGCCCAGCAGAAAACCACGAGCCCGCGGAGCATGACATGGCGGCCGGAGGCCGCGCGGACCGCCGTGCCGAACCGGGCCAGCCGGGCAGGCCACAGCCGCGAGATCGCGACGAGCGCGGCGGCGACCGTGAACAGCACGACGAACCCCGCGATCGTCACCGCCCGCCAGCTCATCGGCGCACCGGCCGGGTCAGCCTCCAGCCGGCGTACAGCCACACCAGCCAGGCCGCGAAGCGCGCCGCCCGGTCGTGCAGCCACGGCCCAACCAGCGACGACAGCGACGGATGCGTGTACGACGCCACCGTGACGCTCGGCTGGTTGACGAACGCCCACGCCTCCCAGAGCAGCGCGGCCAGGATCAAGGCACCCCAGATCCAGACGCTGCGCCGCGTCGCGGGATCCCACGCGCGCAGGTCGGGCTGATGCCGTCGTACCGCGACTGTCGCGACCACGGCCGCGGGAAGCAGCACCGCGAGGGTGGCGGTCCACGTCAGGGTCCGGACCCCCGAGGCGACGGCCGCGTAGCCGACGCAGGCGACCGCGGTCAGGTAGCGAGCCCGCGCCGGACGCGCGGTACTCACCAGCGGCGGGCCAGCCATTCCGGGATCGACGGACGCTCGGCGCCGAGCGTGGTGTCGTTGCCGTGGCCGGGGTAGACCCAGGTCTCGTCGGGGAGCCGGTCGAAGACCTTCGTCCGCAGGTCGTGCATCAGCGAGTCGAAGTCCTCGCCGCCGGTGGTCTTGCCGGGACCGCCGGGGAACAGCGAGTCGCCGGTGAACAGGTGCGGGTAGCCGGTCGGGTCGTCGTACATCAGCGCGATCGAGCCCGGTGTGTGGCCGTTGAGGTGGATGACGCTGAGCGTGCACTCGCCGACCTGGATGGTGTCGCCGTCGTCGACGAGCTCGTCGGTCGGGACCGGGATGCCCTCGGCGTCGTACCGGCCGGCGACGGTGCGGGCACCGGTCTTCGCGACGACCTCGGCGAGCGCCTGCCAGTGGTCGCGGTGCCGGTGCGTGGTGATCACGCGGTCGAGGTCGCCGTCGCCGACCATGCCGATCAGCGTGTGCGCGTCGTTCGCGGCGTCGATCAGCACCTCGGCGTCGGTGGCGCGGCAGCGCAGCAGGTACGCGTTGTTGTCCATCGGGCCGACCGCGGCCTTGCTGATGATCAGGTGCGAGAGCTCGTGCGTGGCGACCGGCCCGCCGACCCGCACCTTCCCCGTGTACTCGGTCATCTCACCGCCATTCCGGTACGACGGGCAGCGGGCCGTCGCACCTGAGTCGTTCACCGGTGGTACGTCCGGACGCCCAGCCGAGCAGGTCCCCGCTGGATCCGATGACGGTGATCTTCGGGGTCAGGCCGGCCGGCAGCCGTACCTGCGCGTCGGTCGCCTCGACGACCACGCCGTCGGACTCCGGAAAGCCGGTGACCGCGTCGGCGAGCAGCTGCAGCCGGAGGTCCTCCGGGATGTCGCCGAAGCCGTACCAGAGGCCGAGGTCGACGTGGTGCACCTCGACCTCGGTGAGCCGCGCGGACAGGATGTGGGTGGCGGGCTTGCGCTTGCCGCTGCGCCACTCGACCTCAACGCTCCAGGCCTCCGGCGGCAGCGTCTCGAGCGCGACGCGGAGCCGTTCGTTGCTTGAGGCAATGTCTTCGGCGAGCTCGGCGGCGGGACGGTAGGCACCGGCTTCGATGTCGGCGTCGCGCGCCTGTGTCGAGGCGTACTGCGGGGTCTTCACGCCGGTGCGGGCCCAGGTGGCGAGGTTCACCAGCGAGTCCGCGTTGCGGGCGATGTGGGTGAGCACGTGGCCGACGGACCAGCCCGGCAGCAGGCTGGGCCGGTGTACGTCGTCGTCGGTGACCTTCTGAGTGGTGGCCAGCAACCGCTCGTTCGCGGCGTCGATCCGGCGTAGCCAGGCGGCGGGGTCGGTCATGTCCGTCAGGCTATCGCCAATGACCTGCCGGTGCCGGGCGTCGCGTCCGGCCGCCCAGCCGACGAGCAGGACCCAGGACGCGGCCCACAGCCAGCCGCCGAGGACGTCCGACGGGTAGTGCCGGCCGAGCACCAGCTGGGCGAGCCCGGCGGTCGCGACCACCGCGGCGCCGGTCACCATCGTGAGCACCCGCCGCCGGCCGTGCGCGATCAGCAGCAGCCCGCCGACGAGCGCCGTCGTGCCGGCGGCATGGCCACTCGGGAACGCGTGCTCCGAGACCGACTCCGGGAGCGGCCACAGGTCGGGACGGGACCGGCCGGCGACCTGTTTGAGGACCGGGTTCACGGCCCAGACGACGGAGCACGCCGCGACGAGGTACGCCGCGTCGAGGCGCCGGCCGGACAGCAGCAGCGCGGCGGTCACGAGCGCCGCGACGGCGCACAGCGGGACCAGATCGGTGAGCCGGCTCGTGACGAGCGCCGCCCGGTCGACGACCTCGCCGCTCGCGTCGTGGGTCCAGGCCAGGAGCCACCGCTCGCCGGGTACCGGACCCACGGCGACGACCCAGACGGCGAGGACGGTGGCACTGCCGGCCAGTGCCGCCGCCAGTACCGGACGCCTGGACTCCAGTG
>DASXRB010000943.1:0-1519 GCA_036506875.1 Kribbellaceae bacterium
GCCCCGACCGCGATCCGCACGTTCATGAAGTGGGGCGACGAGATCCCGGCGAAGTTCGACCTGTCCTCGCTGCGGGTGATCGGGTCGGTCGGTGAGCCGATCAACCCCGAGGCGTACATCTGGTACCGCGAGCACATCGGCGGCAACAACGCACCGGTGGTCGACACCTGGTGGCAGACCGAGACCGGGATGCAGATGATCTCGCCGCTGCCGGGTGTCACCGCCGGCAAGCCGGGCGCGGCGATGACGCCGCTGCCGGGTGTGTTCGCCGAGGTCGTGGACGACGACGGCAAGCCGGTGGCGAACGGGTCCGGCGGGTACCTGGTGCTGACCAAGCCGTGGCCGGCGATGCTGCGCACCCTGTGGGGTGACGACCAGCGGTACGTCGACACGTACTGGTCGCGCTGGCCGGGCGTCTACTTCGCCGGCGACGGCGCGAAGAAGGACGAGGACGGCGACCTGTGGCTGCTCGGCCGCGTCGACGACGTCATGAACGTGTCCGGGCACCGGATGTCCACCACCGAGATCGAGTCCGCCCTGGTGTCGCACCCGAAGGTCGCGGAGGCCGCGGTCGTCGGCGCGTCCGACCCGACCACCGGGCAGGCGATCGCGGCGTTCGTGATCCTGCGCGCCGAGGCCGGCGACGGCGGCCCGGACGTGGTGAAGGAGCTGCGCGACCACGTGGCCAAGGAGATCGGGCCGATCGCCAAGCCACGCACGATCATGGTGGTGCCGGAGCTGCCGAAGACCCGGTCGGGCAAGATCATGCGCCGGCTGCTGCGCGACGTCGCCGAGAAGCGCGAGGTCGGTGACGTCACCACGCTCGCCGACTCGTCGGTGATGGACCTGATCAAGCACGACCTCGAAGAGGGCAAGGGCGCCGACGAGGACTGACCCCGGACCCGCGGGATGGGGCAGGATGGCGGCCATGGACTGGACCCTCGAAGTCGTCATCCTCCCCGTCAGCGACATTGACCGCTCGGTCGGGTTCTACCGCGACCAGGTCGGGTTCGAGCTCGACCACGACACGACCAATGAGCACATGCACGTCGTGCAGCTCACGCCGCGGGGGTCGGGCTGCTCGATCGTGTTCGGCGACCTGCCGCAGCAGAACGAGATGGCACCGGGATCGCTGAAGGGGCTGCAGCTGTGCGTCGCCGACGCGGCCGCGGCCCGCGACGAGCTGATCTCGCGCGGCGTCGAGGTCAGTGAGCTGGTGTCGTTCGGTGACCAGGACGGCAGCACCTTCTTCGGCTTCGCCGACCCGGACGGCAACAGCTGGGCGGTCCAGGAGCTCAAGGTCCGCGGCGAGAAGCCGCTCATCCCGGTCGAGGCCCGCGGCCGCTTCGGCGCCTAGATTGGGTGCCCTGCTGGCGGTCGTGCACCGCGTCCTCGCCACCGCCGCCGCCTTCGCCCTCGGCGTCACCGCCGCCCGCCTGGGCTGACGCTGCTCGCTGGCTCTGGCGGCTTGTCATTCCCGCAGCGGCTACTACACCCTCGACCTCGACATCCCGCGGTG
>DASXRB010000944.1:0-2695 GCA_036506875.1 Kribbellaceae bacterium
GCCACCCGGCGGTTCGTCGACGAGGTCGCGTTCGTGATGAACAAGGAGACCCGCGACAGCCTGCGCCGGGCCCAGCGCCAGCTGCGGGACGACTTCCAGTTCCGGGCGGCGGTGATGCAGCGCTCCACCAGCGCTGCCCTCGACGCGGCCGGCCGGGCCGCCCGGCTGTCGCCGGCCGAGCAGACGGCGCGGGCCGCACGGCTCGCCGCCGAGGCCGAGCAGCTGCGCACGATCCGGTCCAGCGTGCGCGACCTGGCCGCTACCGGGGCCCGGGTCGCGGCCGGGGCGGCGGCCGGCACCGGCATCGGCCTGCTCGCCGACCACGCGATGCACCACGACGTACCGGACGACCCAGCGCCGGGGGACGGCCATGACTGACGACCTGCAGGCCGCCATCCTCGCCCTGCTGGAGCAGGCCCGGCCGCACGCGCGGACGCCGGAGGCCACGCGGCGGCTCGACGAGATCGCCGGCCGGCTGACCGGACCGCTGCGGCTGGCCATCGCGGGCAAGGTGAAGGCCGGCAAGTCCACGCTGCTCAATGCGCTGCTCGGCGAGGAGCTCGCGCCGACCGACGCCGGCGAGTGCACCCGGATCGTCACCTGGTACCACCAGAGCGACCGCCCGCACGCGACGCTGTTCCCCACGACCGGCGACTCGCGCGAACGGCCCTACCGGCGCGACACCGGCGCGCTGCAGGTGGACCTGGGCGGGTTGGACCCGGCCGACGTCGACCACCTCGAGGTCGGCTGGCCGACCAGCCGGCTGCGCGACCTGACGATCATCGACACCCCGGGCATCGCGTCGATCTCGGCGGACGTGTCCGCCCGGACCCAGCGGGTGCTGGCCGCGGACGACGGCCGGGTGCCGGTCGCCGACGCCGTGCTGTACCTGCTGCGGCACACACACTCGACCGACATCCGGTTCCTCGAGTCGTTCCACGACGACGAGCTCGCGCACGGCACGCCGATGAACGCGGTCGGCGTGCTGTCCCGGGCCGACGAGATCGGGGCGTGCCGGCTGGACTCGATGACGGTCGCCGACCGGGTGGCGCGGCGGTACGAGGCCGAGCCGCGGATGCGCCGGCTCTGCCCCGTGATCGTGCCGGTGAACGGCCTGCTGGCGCACGCCGCGACCACGCTGCGCGAGGCCGAGTACGCGCTGCTCGCCACCCTGGCCAAGGCGTCCGCGGACGAGATCGCCCAGCTGCTGCTCACCGCCGACCGGCTCGCGAGCCGGCCCACCGCGCTCCCCGTGACAGAGCTGGAACGCCAGCACCTGCTGGAGCGCTTCGGCCTGTTCGGCGTCCGGCTCAGCGTGGAGCTCATCAGGTCCGGCGCGGCGCCGACGGCGTCGGAGCTGAGCACCGAGCTGACCGAACGCAGCGGCCTGAACCGGCTGCGGGACGTGCTCTTCCACCAGTTCGAGGCCCGCAGCCGGGTGCTGAAGGCGCGCTCGGCGGTCAGCGCGTTGCAGGACCTGCTGCGCGGCGAGGAGTTCGCCGGCGCGCACGAGCTGCAGTCCCGGCTGGAGGAGGTCGGCGCGGGCGCGCACGAGTTCCAGGAGGTCCGGCTGCTGTCCGACCTGAGGTCCGGCGCGACCGCGTTGCCGCCGGACCGCCGTGAGGAGCTGGACCGGCTGTTCGGCGGCAACGGTCACGACCCGGCGTCGCGGCTGGGCCTGGCGCCGGACGCGGCACCGGACGACGTCCGGCAGGCGGCGCTGGACGCGCTCGTGACCTGGCACGGCGTGGCGGAGCATCCGCTGACCAGCCGCTCCGACCGGATCGCGGCGCGCGCCGCCGCCCGAACCCTCGAAGGCCTGCTGGCCTCGGCCTCCGCGTCGGCCGAGGCCTAGATGAGGCCCTCCCGGACGGCGTACGCCACCGCGTGGGTGCGGTTGCGGAGCTGCAGCCGGGTGGTCAGGTCGTGCAGCACGTTCTTCACGGTGCGCTCGCTGTAGGACATCCGCGCCGCGATCTCGGCGGTGTCGTGTCCGTCGGCGACCATCCGCAGCACCTCGGTCTCGCGCGGGGTGAGACCGGTGAACGTCAGGCCGCGCGGGGACAGCACCTGGCGCTGCAGCCGGCCCAGCTGGTCCATCAGCCGGCCGAGCAGGTCGGCCGGGATCTCGCCCTCGCCGGCCGCGACCTTCACGATCGTGCGGACCAGTGCCTCCGGCGTGGCGTCCACCCGCCGGAGCAGGCCGCCCACGCCGACCTCGGCCGCGGCCACCAGCGCAGCCTCGTCGAGCACGGTCGCGACCAGCACCAGTCGCGGGGCGTCGCCGCGGCGCAGCGCGCGCATCGTCCGGGTCGCCTCGTCGTCGACGGTGTCGGTGACGTAGACGGCGACGGACGCCTGGTCGACGTCCATCTCGCCCACGACGAACACCTCGGGGCAGGCGCGGAGCTGGCTGATCACTCCCGCCCTGGAGATCGGGTCGACCCCGTGCACGTACGTCGCGATTGGCCTGTTCATCGAAAGCCCTCCCCTTGCTGCCGGCCGCCCGGACCATGCTTCCCGGACGGCCTCAACAAGGACTCAACAGGCGCTCAACAGGCTCCTGCCACGTCAGGCGGATCACGCCGCCCTGAGGCGTTCATTCGTCGCATCTTGTGGCGCCTGTGGACAACCTGTCGGATACACGCCGTCGGTCAGCCGACCGCGTTGTCCACAGGCGCCACAAGATGCGACG
>DASXRB010000945.1:0-11879 GCA_036506875.1 Kribbellaceae bacterium
CGAGGACGACGAGCAGTATCGGCAGGACGCCGAGGATCACGATGCCGAGCAGGACCCAGCCGGCCGCGGCCTTCTCGAAGTGCAGCACCGTGCGGCCGACACCCCACAGCACCAGCAGGATCAGCAGCAGCACCGGCGTCATCAGGACGGCGGTCCTGGTGCTGAACGGCCAGAATCGACGCGGGCTCGGTTCTTTGCCGGCCGCGGACCCGGTAGCCGGTTGCGGTGTGTTCATGACATCCCCCTCGCGCCGCTGGTGAGGCCAGATTGCGCCGAGAAAGGTCACACACGCCAGCGCTGGGGACCGGAGCGGGCTTCCGGCTCCGCACCGACCCCCAGCGGTCTGGTGGAGGGCGCATCAGGGGAGGCTGGCGACGCCCTTGGGGAGGAAGCGGTCGCCGGTGACCTTCTCGGAGATGCCCGACCGGTCGAGGTACGGCGTGATGCCGCCGAGGTGGAAGGGCCACCCGGCGCCGAGGATCATGCACAGGTCGATGTCCTGTGCCTCGGCGACGACGCCCTCGTCGAGCATCAGCTTGATCTCCTCGGCGAGCGCCGAGAGGGTCCGGGTGCGCAGCTCGTCTGCCGGGACCGGCCGGTCGCCGACCTCGACCAGGGCCGCCACCTCCGGGTCGACCGACGGCTTGCCGTCCGCGCCCCAGGTGTAGAACGAGGTCTTGCCGGCGGCGACTACCTTGGCCAGGTTCGGCGACACCGCGAACCGGTCCGGGTAGGCCGCGTGCATGGTCTCCGCGACGTGCAGGGCCACGGCCGGGCCGACCAGCTGCAGGAGCACGAACGGCGGCATCGGCAGGCCGAGCGTCATCAGCGCGGCGTCCGCGTCCGGGATCGCGGTGCCCTCGTCGACGGCGGCGCTGACCTCGCCCAGGAACCGGGTGAGTAGCCGGTTCACCACGAACGCGGGCGCGTCCTTGACCAGCACGCAGGACTTCTTCAGACCCTTGCCGACCGCGAAGGCGGTCGCGAGCGAGGCGTCGTCGGTCTGGTCGGCACGCACGATCTCCAGCAGCGGCATCATCGCGACCGGGTTGAAGAAGTGGAACCCGGCCACGCGCTCGGGGTGCTCGAGGTCCGCGGCCATCTCGGTGACCGACAGCGAGGACGTGTTGGTCGCCAGGATCGTGTCAGGACGGACGATCTTCTCCAGGTCCGCGAAGATCGTCTTCTTGAGCTGGAGCTCCTCGAACACGGCCTCGATGACGAAGTCGGCGTCGGCGAAGACCTGCTTGTCGACCGCGCCGCTCACCAGCGACTTCAGCTGCGACGCCTTGTCCGGCGAGATCCGGCCCTTCGCGAGCAGCTTGTCGACCTCGGCGTGCACGTAGCCCACGCCCTTGTCGACCCGCACCCGGTCGAGGTCGGTCATCACCACGGGCGCCTCGAGCCGGCGCGCGAACAGCAGCGCCAGCTGGCTGGCCATCAGGCCCGCGCCGACGATGCCGATCTTGGTCACCGGGCGTGCCAGGGACTTGTCCGGCGCGCCGGCCGGCCGCTTGGCGCGCTTGTTCACCAGGTCGAACGCGTACAGGCCCGAGCGCAGCTCCTCGCTCATGATCAAGTCCGCGAGCGCCTCGTCCTCGTCGGCGAAGCCGCGGTCGCGGTCGTTGTCCCTCGCCTTGGTGATCAGGTCGAGAGCCCTGTACGGCGCGGGCGCGGCACCGCTGACCTTGACGTCCGCGAGCGCCTTGCCGCGAGCGACCGCCGCGTCCCACGCCTCGCCGCGGTCGATCTCGCGGCGCTGAACGCTGACCTCGCCGGTCAGCACCTTGCTCGCCCACAGCAGCGACTGCTCGAGGAAGTCGGCCGGCTCCAGCAGCACGTCGCCGATGCCGAGCTCCACCGCCTGCGGGCCGGAGAGCATCTTGTTCTGGTTCAGCGCGTTCTCGACGACCACCTTGACGGCGCTGTCGGCGCCGATCAGGTTCGGCAGCAGGAAGTTGCCGCCCCAGCCCGGGATCAGGCCGAGGAAGACCTCCGGCGTGGACAGCATCCCCGCCGCGGCGCAGATCGTCCGGTACGACGCGTGCAGCGCGACCTCGAGGCCGCCGCCGAGCGCGACACCGTTCACGAACGCGAACGAGGGCTTGCCGCCGTCGACGAGCTTGCGCATCACGCCGTGGCCGATCCGGCCCAGATTCACCGCCTGCTCGCGGTCGGACAGCTTGGGCACGCCGGTGAGGTCCGCGCCGGCGGCGAGGATGAACGGCTTGCCGGTGACGCCGATCGCGACGATGTCGTCGCGCGACAGCGCGGCGTCGATCGCGGCGTTCAGGTTCGCCAGGCCCTTCGGACCGAAGGTGTTCGGCCTGGTGTGGTCGTGGCCGTTGTCGAGGGTGATCAGCGCCATCGTGCCGGCCTTGCCCGGCAGCACGACGTCGCGCGAGGGGGCGAGGGTGACGACCTCGTCGGTCTCGATCGCGACGGCGTCGGCCAACAACTGAGACAGCAGCTGGTCCAGGTCGGTGTTGTCAACGGTCACTTGTCAGCTCCAACGCCGGTGTAGTGCGGGTTCTCCCAGATAACGGTGCCGCCCATGCCGAGGCCGACGCACATCGTGGTGAGGCCGTAGCGGACCTCGGGGCGCTTCTCGAACTGCAGCGCGAGCTGGTTCATCAGCCGGACGCCGGACGATGCGAGCGGGTGGCCGAACGCGATGGCGCCGCCGTACGGGTTGACCCGCGGGTCGTCGTCGGCGATGCCGTAGTGCTCCAGGAACGCGAGCACCTGCACCGCGAATGCCTCGTTCACCTCGAACGCGTCGATGTCGTCGATCGTCAGGCCCGCGAGCTTCAGCGCCTTCTCGGTCGCCGGCACCGGCCCGATCCCCATCACCTCGGGCTCCACTCCGGCGAAGCCGTACGAGACCAGCTTCATCTTCACCGGCAGCCCGAGCTCCTCGGCCGTCTCCGCGGAAGCCAGCACGCACGCCGTGGCGCCGTCGTTGATACCCGCCGCGTTGCCCGGGGTGACCCTGCCGTGCGGGCGGAACGGAGTCTTCAGCCCGGCCAGGTCCTCCAGCGTCGTACCGGGCCGCATCGGCTCGTCGGCCACGGCCAGACCCCAGCCCTGCTCGGCCGAGCGGGTCGCGATCGGGACCAGGTCCGGCTGGAGCAGGTCGTTCGCGTACGCCTTGGCCGCCTTCTCCTGCGACGCCACCGCGAACGCGTCCGCGCGCTGCTTGGTGATGCCTGGGTACCGGTCGTGCAGATTCTCCGCGGTCGAGCCCATCACCAGCGCGGAGGTGTCGACGAGCTTCTCCGCGATGATCCGCGGGTTCGGGTCCACGCCCTCGCCCATCGGGTGCCGGCCCATGTGCTCGACACCGCCCGCGACGGCCACGTCGTACGCGCCGAAGGCGATGCCGGCGGCGGTCGTGGTGACGGCGGTCATGGCGCCGGCGCACATCCGGTCGATGGCGTAGCCGGGCGTGGTGTTCGGCAGGCCCGCGAGCAGCGCCGCGGTCCGTCCGATGGTCAGGCCCTGGTCACCGATCTGCGTGGTGGCCGCGATCGCCACCTCGTCCACCCGCTCCGGCGGCAGCGACGGGTTGCGTCGCAGCAGCTCACGGATGCACTTGATCACCAGGTCGTCGGCGCGCGTCTCGGCGTACTGGCCCTTGGCCTTGCCGAACGGGGTGCGCACGCCGTCGACGAACACGACATCGCGGATCTCACGGGGCACGGAGGCCCTCCTCAGTCTCGCCGGGGGAGCGTTGGCACGCGCAATGCTACTCACTGGTAACAGATAGGCCCAAGGCTGCCGGACTGTGCGCCTGCTCACATACCGGCCCGTCCCGTACGACGGCTCCGGCGCGCGTCACCCACCCCGCACCCGATGAATGACACGGTTGTCCCCGTGACGGAACAGGGTGAGGTGGCGCGGACCTTCGCACGGTCCGACTACGTGGTGCTGGGCGGCGGCGCGGTGGCCGTGCTCCTGGCCGGGCTGGCGCACTACTCCGACTGGGGCCGGGTGCTGCCGTTCGTGCTGTCCGCGATCGCGGTGACACTGCTGGCGTCGCTGGTCGGTCGCAGCGTGGAGCAGCTCGGCGACCGGTTCGGGCCTGGCGCGACCGGTGTCCTGCAGTCCGCGCTCGGCAACCTGCCGGAGCTGTTCATCGCGCTGTTCGCGCTGCGCGCCGGGCTCGTCGACGTCGTCCGCGCCGCGCTGATCGGTTCGATCCTCGCCAACCTGCTGCTGGTGCTCGGCCTGGCCTTCGTGGTCGGCGGGCTGAAGCACGGCAGCCAGAAGCTCGACTCGGTCCGGGCCCGCGCGATCGCGACCCTGATGCTGGTCTCGGTCGTGGCACTGGTGCTGCCATCGATGGCGCACTACCTGCACACCCCGGCCGCGCAGCACGAGAGGGCGCTGTCGCTGATCGTGTCGATCGTGCTGATCGTGATCTTCGTCCTGTCGCTGCCCGCGTCGCTGCGGCGGGGGAGCACCGGGCTCTCGCAGGACATGGAGCACGAGGCGCCGCGCTGGCCGGTCACCCTCGCGGTCGGGCTGCTCACCACCGCCGCGGTGCTGGCCGCGTTCGTATCGGACTGGTTCGTCACCGCGCTGGAGCCGGCGATGGACGCCGCGCACATCTCCGACGCGTTCGCCGGTCTGGTGATCGTGGCCATCGCGGGCAACGCGATCGAGAACGTGGTCGGCATCCAGCTCGCCGCCAAGAACCAGTCCGAGTACGCGTTCTCCGTGGTGATCAACTCGCCGCTGCAGATCGCGCTGGTGCTGGCCCCCGCGCTGGTGATCCTCAGCCAGGTGCTCGGCTTCACCGCCCTGACCCTGGTGTTCTCGCCGTTGCTGGTGGTCGCGGTGACACTGTCGGTCATCATCACCGTGGTGATCACGGTGGACGGCGAGTCCAACTGGCTGGAGGGCGCGGCCCTGATCGGGGTGTACGCCGTGATCGCGACGACCTTCTGGTGGGGCTGAGCGCGCCGATCAGCGCGCCGGAGATGGCGTACGGCGGGGTGCGAGGCGCAGACTGAGGAAGTCAATCAGCTCCGTGCTGGTAATGGGAGCGCCTCATGGAACACCTCGAGACCGACGTACCGGTGCTGTCGCGAGGCAAGCACCGCAACCCGCGCAAGGGCGCCTGCTTCATGGAGTACGCGTCGTACCTGGCCGGTGAACCGTGGTCGGACCACCCGGCGTGCACGCATCCGCTGCTCGCGGCCATCGCGCGGCACGTCAACGACTGCACCAGTGACAAGGGCCGGCCCCGGCTGGCGCCGCTGATCCCGTCGGTGATCGGCCTCACGCCGTCCGACCCCCGGGTGGCGACGCGGCTGACGCTGGGCTGCGTGCGGACGGCGCTGCCGGTGGTCTCCGACGAGCGGCAGCACGTCCTGGCCGTCGCGCTGCTCACCGCCGAGCGGGTGCTCGCCGTACAGGAGGGCCGGCCGCCGGGCGCGATGCAGGAGGAGAGCCTGCGTGCGCTCGACGCGGTACCGAACGCGGCGCGCTGGGCGCGGCGGTTCGCCGGCGGCGCGCGGCGGGTGCCGCGCAACTTCGCCGGCCGGATCGCGCCACGGGTGATCGGCTGCGCGGTCGAAGGCGTGGCGCTGGCCTGCATCCGGGAACCCGACGCCGTGCTGCGCACGATCCTGGTCGACGCGATCGACGAGTGCGTCGCGGCGATGCCGGCCCGGCGGCAGGCTCCGGCTCCGCGGCCCGCGCCGGTCGAGCTGCGCGTGGAGACCGCCAGATCAGCCGGCGTCCAGGTCTGACCCGTCCGGCGACACGGCCTGCTGCGCGGCGGGCGTGGCGCGAGCGGCGCCGTCGGCGGTGAGCGCGTCGGCGAGGGCGGCCGCGGTCAGCCCGACCTGCCATTCGCGCGCGCCGTGCTGCCGCAGCACGTCCGCGACCACTGCCGCGTCGATCCGCCCCGGTGGTGTCCAGGCCAGCCGGCGCACGGTGTCGGGGGACAGCAGGTTCTCGGTCGGGAGCCGGTGCTGCTCGGCGATCTCGCCGACCGCCGCACGGGTCGCGGACAGCCGGGCGGCGGCGGCGGGGTCCCGGTCGGCCCACGCGCGCGCCGGCGGCGGTCCGTCGTACCGGGCTCCCTGCCGGGGCAGCTGCGACTCGGGCAGCCGGCGGGCGTGTTCGATCGCCTCCCACCAGGTCCGCTGGTGCCGCTGCGCGCCGCGGCCCTTGAACGCCGGCAGCTTGCCGAGCGTGTCGCGGTCGGTGGGCATCGCGGCCGCGGCCTCGATGATCGCGGCATCGCCGAGGATCCGGCCGGGCGAGATGTCCGCCTCGGCGGCCAGCTGGTCGCGGGCCTGCCACAGTGCCCGTACGACGGCCAGCCCGCGGCGGTTCCGCACCCGGTGCATCCCGGACGTCCGGCGCCAGGGGTCCGGGCGCGGCTCGCGCGGCGGCGCGGCCAGCACGGCGGCGAACTCCTGCTGGGCCCACTCCCACTTGCCCGTGCGGTGCAGCTCGGCCTCGATCGCGTCGCGCAGCTCGACCAGCATCTCGACGTCGAGCGCGGCATACACCAGCCACGGCGACGGCAGCGGCCGGGTGGACCAGTCCGCGGCCGAGTGCTCCTTGCGCATCCGGTAGCCGAGCACGTCGCTGACGAGCGCGGCCAGCCCGACCTTCGGGTAGCCGAGCAGCCGCCCGGCGAGCTCGGTGTCGAAGATCCGGGCCGGCACCATGCCGACCTCGGCCAGGCAGGCCAGGTCCTGGTTCGCGGCGTGGATCACCCACTCGGCGTCCGCGATCGCCGCACCGAGCACGGCGAGGTCGGCGAACGGGATCGGGTCGACCAGCGCGCTCCCCGCACCGGCCCGGCGCAGCTGCACCAGGTAGGCGCGGTGCGAGTAGCGGTACCCCGAGGCCCGTTCGGCGTCGACCGCGACCGGACCGGTGCCGGTGCGGAACCGTTCCGCGGTCTCGGCGAGCGCGTCCGGGGCGTCGATGACGTCGGGCAGCCCGTCGCGCAACTCCAGCAGCGGTAGCGCGACGGCCGGGTCGGTTCCGGTGGTCGGTTCGGAGGTCGTCATCGCCCTCGCTGGCCACGTCGCGTCGGCATCGCGACCACGCCCGGCGGTACCGGCGGCAGGCCGGCCGCCGTACAGAGCACGTCGCCCCACGCCTCCGCGTGCGGCGCGACGTCGACAGCACCGGTCAGGTCGGGGGCGGGGCTCCAGGACGCCCGGATCTCGATCTCGGCGGTGGCGTCGTCGTCGGCCATCCCCCCGAAGCTCTCCGACACCACCCGGGTCACGGTCCCGCTCGGGGCGAGGTACACCGCGCCGTGGTCGACCAGGGCCTCCATCAGCCAGGTCCAGCCGACCCCGCCGAGCATCGCGTCGGTCACCATCTCCGGTTCCACCGCCGCCCGCACGTAGGCCACGCAGCGGAAGGTGGACTGCCACGCGTCGTTCCCGGCCGGGTCGTACAGCACCACCAGACGCCCCGTGGCGACATCGTCACCGTCGACCGTCACGTCGGCGCTGACCGCGGCCGCGTGCGGCGCGATCCGCTGCGGAGCCGGCATCTCCTCGACGAACACCTCGGGGCGGAACCTGGCTCCGCGCAGCTGGGTCAGCGCCTCGGCGAACGCCGCGGGCGGCGCGTCGACCTGCTTGCGAGCACCCATGCCTCGAAGCCTAAGGCCGACGATGTGAGAGTGGGGCGGACGACGCGCCGGACTTCGGGCTCCGGGCCCGTGGCATGATCGCAGCGTGTCACCTGCCGCGTCGCTGACCCGCTCCCCGTTCCTGCTCGCCGCCCGTGGTCAGGACGTGCCGCACACACCGGTGTGGTTCATGCGCCAGGCGGGCCGGTCGCTGCCGGAGTACCGTGCGATCCGCGAGGGCACCACCATGCTCGAGTCGTGCATGCGGCCGGACCTGGTTGTGGAGATAACGATGCAGCCGGTGCGGCGCTACGGCGTGGACGCGGCGATCTTCTTCTCCGACATCGTGCTGCCGCTGAAGGCGGTCGGCGTCGACCTCGAGATCCGGCCAGGGGTCGGCCCGGTCGTGGCCTCGCCGGTGCGCTCCGCGGCCGACCTGGCGCCGGTCCGGCCGGTGACCGGCGCGGACGTGGACTACATCGCCGACGCGGTGCGGCAACTGACCTCCGACCTTGGCGGTACCCCGCTGATCGGGTTCGCGGGCGCCCCGTTCACGGTGGCGTCGTACCTGGTCGAGGGCGGACCGAGCAAGGACCACGCGAGGACGAAGGCACTCATGCACGCCGACCCGGCGCTGTGGCACGCGCTGGCCGACCGGCTCGCGGACGTCGCGATCGCGTTCCTGTCCGTTCAGATCGAGGCCGGGGCGTCGGCGGTGCAGCTGTTCGACTCGTGGGCTGGGTCGCTGTCTGCGCGCGACTACGCCGAGTTCGTTCTCCCGCACTCGGAAAAGGTGTTCGCCGCGCTGGCGTCGTACGGCGTGCCCCGGCTGCACTTCGGCGTCAACACCGGCGAGCTGCTCGGCCTGATGAGCTCCGCCGGCGCCGACGTGGTCGGCGTCGACTGGCGGGTGCCCCTCGACGAGGCGGTACGACGGATCGCCGCCGCCGGCGAACCGAAACCCGTCCAGGGCAATCTGGACCCGGCCATCCTCTCGGCCGGCTGGACGGTTCTCGAGGCCGAGCTCGACCGTATCCTCGCCGAGGGCCGCGCCGCCCCGGGCCACATCTTCAACCTCGGCCACGGCGTCCCGCCGGGCGCGGAGCCCGACGTCCTGAAGCAGATCGTCGACGCCGTCCACACCAAGTCGGCAAGGGCATGACACCGCCGCACCAGCCGACGAGCCGGCGCCCAGCCCTCGCGCTGTGCGACCTGCCACCGGGTGGTGGAGATGCCTGACCACGCGCTCGATCGCGGACCGGCGCACGCGGTGGTGGTCGGTGGCGGGATCAGCGGCCTGGCGGCGGCGCACGCGCTGCTGGAGTCCGGAGCACCCGGTGCGCGGTCTGTGCGGGTGACGGTGCTGGAGGCGTCGGGCCGGGTCGGCGGGAAGCTGGCGGGGGATGAGGTCGGCGGGGCGATGGTCGACGTCGGGGCCGAGTCGGTGCTGGCGCGGCGGCCGGAGGCGGTCGAGCTGATCCGGGCGGCCGGGCTCGGCGAGGACCTCACGTACCCGGTGACGACGTCGGCCGGACTGTGGATCGGCGACCGGATCCGGCCGCTGCCGCCGACCGTGATGGGCGTACCGGTCGACCTCGCCGCGGCGGCCGGCGTGCTCGGGGCGGACGGGACGACACGTGCGGGCCAGGACCGAGAGCTGCCGCCGCCCGCTCTGGACGGTGACGTCGCGATCGGGCGGTTCGTCGCGGAGCGTATGGGCCGCGCGGTCACCGACCGGTTGGTCGACCCACTGCTCGGCGGGGTGTACGCCGGGCGGGCGGACGAGATCTCGCTGGCGGCCGCGGTACCCGAGCTGTTCGCGCGCCTGCACGACGCGCCGTCGCTGATCGCCGCGGCCGAGCAGTTGCGCGCCGCCGGCCAGCAGGCCGCCGACCAACGCTCCGGAGCGGACGACGCGGGCCGGGACGGGTCGTCCAGCCGCGATCCGGCCGGCAGCGCCGTGCCGCCGGTGTTCGCCGGGGTCCGGGGCGGGGTGCACCGGATGGCGCCGGCCTTGCGCGACGAGCTGGAGCGCCGGGGCGTGGAGGTTCGCACCGGGTGCACGGTCCGGGGCATCACGCGGGACGGGGGCGGGTTCGTGCTCGAGACCGGGCCGGTGCCGGCGCCCGAGCGGATCACCGCGGACGCGGTCGTGGTCGCGGCTCCCGCGCGGCCGGCGGCGCGGATGCTGGACGGCCTGGCGCCGGCGGCGAGTGCGGAGCTGGGCGCCATCGAGTACGCGAGTCTCGCGATCGTGACGCTTGCCGTCCGTCGTACGGACTGGCCGGTGACCACCGGATCCGGCTTCCTCGTGCCCGCGGTGGAGGGGCGCGTGATCAAGGCGTCGACATACTCGCACGCCAAGTGGGACTGGACCGCCGAGGCCGGCGGGGAGCTCGCGATCTTCCGCACCTCGGTCGGGCGGCTGGGGGAGGAGCAGGTCCTGCAGCGCGACGACGCCGACCTGGTCGCCGCCAGCGCGGCCGACCTGCGCGAGGCGATCGGCCTCGACGCGGAGATCGTGGACGGCACCGTGACCCGCTGGGGCGGCGCGCTGCCGCAGTACGCCGTCGGGCACCTCGACCGGGTGGACCGGATCGAGCGCGCGGTGGCCGCCGTACCCGGGCTCGCGGTGTGCGGCGCGGCCTATCGCGGCGTCGGGATCGCGGCCTGCGTCGCGTCCGGCCGGCAGGCGGCGACCCGGGTGCGCGAGCACCTGGACCGGTTGGCGAGAATGGCACCGTGACCGACACAGCCTCCCGGACCAAGACGACCGCGCGCGCTCCGCAGACGCAGCGGCCGAAGGCGCGCGACCTCAACAACGTCATCCGCTACACGATGTGGTCGGTGTTCCGGGTGCACGTGCCGATCGGCGAGGCCGACCGCGGCGTGCTCACCAACGGGGTGCGCAAGGTCCTGGACGCGGCCGCCGCGGACGACGTCGTGGTGCGCGGCTGGTACGACGTGGGGGGCTTCCGCGCGGACGCGGACCTGATGGTCTGGTGGCACGCACCGACGTCCGAGGCGTTGCAGGCGGCGTACCACGCGCTGCGCCGCACCCCGCTCGGCCGGCACCTGGCGCCGGTCTGGTCGCAGGTCGCGCTGCACCGCCCGGCCGAGTTCAACAAGGGCCACATCCCGGCGTTCCTCGCCGACGAGGAGCCGCGGCAGCACCTGTGCGTGTACCCGTTCGTGCGGTCGGTCGAGTGGTACCTGCTGCCCGACGCGGAGCGCCGGCAGATGCTGGCCGAGCACGGGAAGATGGCCCGCGACTACCCGGACGTGCGGGCGAACACGGTGTCGTCGTTCGCGCTCGGGGACTACGAGTGGATGCTGGCGTTCGAGGCCGACGAGCTGTACCGGATCGTCGACCTGATGCGGCACCTGCGCGGTTCGGAGGCCCGCCGGCACATGCGCGAGGAGCTCCCGTTCTTCACCGGCAAGCGCACCGAGCTCGCCGACCTCGTCGCCAACCTGCCGTAGTGCCCTGTGAGGGACTAGTACGCGACGCCCACCACCTGCTTGACGGTGTCCGGCTGCTGCGGCGCCGCCAGCATGAAGTGCGCGACGTCGGCGCGGGAGATCTTCAGCCCGCGCCGCAGGTTCTGCCCGTACGCCGTCCGGTAGGCACCGGTCGGTGGCTTGTCGGTCAGCCGTGGCGGCCGCACGACGGTCCAGTCCAGACCGCTGTCCGCAAGGACGTCCTCCATCAGCGCGAGGTCGGCATAGGTCCTGCGGAACGCGGCTTTCGTCATCGGGCTGAACAGGTGGCGCATGAACAGCCCGTCGCCCGGGTCGTGCTTGGGCGGCTTGGGGCGGCCAGGCGACGGCACGGTGCCGATCGGCGCGGCGCTGACGACCACGATGCGCCGTACGCCCGTCGCCTGCATCGCCGCGACGATGGCGCGGGTGCCCCACCAGGTGATTCCGGCATCGGCATTGGACCGTGGGCCGAGGCCGGAGAGCACCGCCTCGGCTCCCCCGACCGCGGACTCGAGCGCCGCGGGGTCCGCGGCCGCCAGGTCCACCGTGACGGTCCGCACTTCTCTGGACAGCTTCTTCGGGTTCCGCACCACCGCGGTGACGTCGTGGCCCGCGTCGACGGCCTGCTCGAGGAGCTGCCGCTCCAACACGCCGGCTGGATCGCCCGCGAACGCGACCCAACCGACCGCCGCGCCGTGCTCATCCGAGCCCTCCGCGACCGCAACCCCGAGCTGTTCCACCTCTACGCCGGGATGAACAGCTCCATGGACCAGCTCTG
>DASXRB010000946.1:0-7996 GCA_036506875.1 Kribbellaceae bacterium
TTCGGCCGGTCCATCACCGGGTGCAGGTAGGCGCGGGCGGCGGACAGCCGGCGGCCGTTGTGGATGTTGCGGTCGAAGCGCGCGAAGCCCTCCTGGCGGTACCCGTTCACGTCGTCGGTGCGCGGGTAGCCGGCCTGCTCGGCGGCGTGCAGGAAGGCCTCGAACAGCGGGTTGGTGGCCGGGCCGCGCTCGAGCACCAGCGGGCCGTCGTGGCCGCGCCGCTCGTCGTCCGGGTCGGCCGCCAGGCAGGTCTCCATCCGGTTGAAGTACGGCAGGCAGTGGGCGTAGTCCCACGTCTCCATGCCCTGGTCCGCACCCCAGCGTTCGTAGTCCATCGGGTTGCCGCGCTGGAAGATCATCCCGTTGATGCTGCTGGACCCGCCGAGCACCTTGCCGCGGGCGTGGTAGATCCGCCGGCCGTTCATGTGCGGCTCGGGCTCCGACTCGTACTTCCAGTCGTAGAACCGGCTGCCGATCGGGTACGGCAGCGCGGCCGGCATGTGGATGAAGACGTCCCACAGCGAGTCGTTCCGGCCGGCCTCCAGGACCAGCACGCGGTTCCCCGGGTCCGCCGAGAGGCGGTTGGCGAGGGCGCACCCCGCGGAGCCGCCCCCGACGATGACGAAGTCGTACTCGGTTGTTGTCATGGCCGCCTCGTTCGATCGTAGGTGGAACCGGAGTCAGGGCTTGGTGGTCCCGAGCCGCTGGTGCACCCAGTCGTGGAACTCGCCGATGTGGTGCTCGCTCGGCACCAGCACACCGCCGTCGCGGTACATCCGCGACCCCATCGCGGGCTGGCAGCGCTCGCAGGCCTCGAAGTCCTGCCGGTTGACCCGGTCGAACAGCTCGACCGAGGCGCTGACGTCCCGGCCGCTGTCCACCACGCCGGGCAGGTACAGCCAGTCGCACTCGACGATCGTGCGGTCCACGGCCATCGGGTACATCCGGTGCCAGATCACGTGGTCCGGCACCAGGTTGATGAACACCTGCGGCTTGACCGTGATCGCGTAGTAGCGGCGGTCCTGCTCCTCGGTGACGCCGGGGATCCGGTCCAGGCCGGCGGAGCCGTCGACGGTGAAGCCCCGGACGTCCGAGCCGAACTCGGCGCCGTGGCCGACGTAGAACTGCGCGGCGTACCCGTCGGCGAACTCCGGCAGCACCTCGGTGAGCTCGGGGTGGATCGTCGCGCAGTGGTAGCACTCCATGAAGTTCTCGATGATGAGCTTCCAGTTGGCCTTCACGTCGTACGTGATCCGGCGGCCGACGCTGAGGCTGCCGACGTCGTAGTGCTCGATCGACTCCAGGTCGCCGAGCCGCTCGACGATCGCAGCGGCCACCGTGTCCTCGAACGACGGCGGCTCGTCGGCCAGGCACACCCAGACGTACCCGAGCCACTCGCGCACCGCGATGGTCCGTAGTCCGAACTCGGTGCGGTCGATGTCCGGCATCTTCGTCAGGTTCGGCGCCGCGACCAGCTTGCCGTCCAGGTCGTAGGTCCAGGCGTGGTACGGGCACTGGAAGGCGCGCTTGGTCTGGCCGGTCTCTTCGGTGCACAGCTGCGCGCCGCGGTGCCGGCAGACGTTGAAGAAGGCGCGCACCTCGCCCCGGCGGTTGCGGGTCAGCAGCACGCTCTCCCGGCCGACCTGCACCGTCCGGAACGAGCCCGGGTCCGGCAGGTCGGTGCCGCGGGCGGCGCAGAACCACAGCTGCTCGAAGATCTGCTGCTGTTCGAGGGCGAAGATGTTCTCGTCGGTGTAGTAGCTGCCGGCGAGGGTGGCGATGAGGCTCTCGGGGAGGCTGGTCGTCGTCACGGTCTACTCCTGAAGGGCTGCGGCGGTGGGTGCTTGGGTGGCGAGTTGCTTGCGCCAGCGCATGAAGGACTTTGCGTGGTTCAGTGCCAGTACGGCGACGGGCCGGCCCTCGCGGCGGTAGACCGCGAGGAAGTCGCGCGCGTCGGCGCTGCCCTCCTCGACGACCACCGAGTCGTAGCCGTGCGGGTGCCCGGTGAGCTGGATGCGGACGTCGTACTGGTCCGACCAGAAGTACGGCGGCCTGGTGGTCCGGGTCTCGGCGCCTGCGGACAGCAGCGTCGCGACCGCGACGCCGGCGCGCTCCTGGGCGCTGGACCAGTGCTCGACCCGGTGGTGCTGTCCCAGCGCGGGCTCGTACCAGGTCGCGCAGTCGCCGACGGCGACCACGTTCGGCAGGTTGGTCGCGCCGAACGCGTCGCAGCGGACGCCGTGGGACACGTCCAGGCCGGACCCGGCCAGCCAGCCGACGTTCGGGAACGCCCCGACACCGATGAGTACGACGTCGGCCGGCAGCGTCCGGCCGTCCGCCAGCGCCACGCCGTCGACCCGGCCGTTGCCGGTGGTGCCGGCGACCCCGATCCCGCACAGCAGCCGGACCCCGTGGTCGGCGTGCAGCGACGAGACGATCGCGCCCATCTCCGGCCCGAGCGGTCCGGCGAGCGGGGCCGGGGCGGCCTCGACGACGGTCACGTCCAGGCCCATGCCGCGGGCGGTGGCCGCGACCTCGGCGCCGATGAAGCCGGCGCCGACCACGACCAGCCGCGCCCCCGGCCGCAGGTCGTGGCGCAGTTCGCGGGCGTCGTCGAGGGTGCGCAGCACGTGCGTGCCGGCGCGGTGCTCGGTTCCCGGCAGCAGTCGCGGTCCGGCGCCGGTGGCGAGGACGACTCCGTCGACCTCGACGGAGTCGCCGCCGGACAGCTCGACCCGGCGGTCGCGTGGCCGCAGCGCGGTGGCGCGGATGCCGAAGCGCCACTCGACGTCGAGGTCCTCGTCGTCGGCCTCGAGCGCGATGTCCTGCTCGCGGGCGGCGCCGGCCAGGAACTCCTTCGACAGCGGCGGCCGGTCGTACGGCCGGTGCGGCTCCGCGCCGATCACCACGACCCGCCCGTCGTACCCCTGCCGGCGCAGTGCCCTGGTGGCCGAGAGGCCGGCGAGGGAGCCGCCGATCACCGCGATGGTCTTCATGCGCCACCGGCCCGGAGCGCGGGGGCCTGCGGCAGGTTGGGCTCCGCCGCGGACAGTTCGACGTGGATCACTCCGTCGGTCACGGTCACCTCGTGGGTGCGCACCGGGCGCTTCGCCGGCGGCGCGTCCACCTCACCGGTCCGCAGGTCGAAGCGCGAGGCGTGCAGCGGGCACTCGACCTCGCAGCCCTCGAGCCACCCGTCGGCGAGCGAGGCGTCCTGATGCGTGCAGGTGTCGTCGATGGCGTAGAGCTCGCCGTCCTCGGTGTGGAAGACGGCGATCGGGGGATCCACCTCGACGCGGCGAGCCTCGCCACGGGCCAGCTCGGCCAGGGGGCATACGGCGAACATCTGAGCCCGACCTCCATTGCGTAAAACAAAACACGGAGCGCTATGCGCAACAGAATCACCGAGCGAGGAGGGCGATGTCAAGGCATCGGGACCACCGGTGAGACAAACTCTGGACGGCGACATGCAGCGGCTTGTTGGAATGGGCGCCTATAGTTCCGCCATGAGCAACAAGCGCGCGGCGTCGTACGACGCGGACGGGGCCGGTAACGGTGCCGGCAACGGCGCAGGGGGAGTGCAGTCCGTCGACCGCGCCATCACCCTGCTGGAGATCCTCGCCCGCCGTGGCGAGGCGGGAGTGAGCGAGGTCGCGGCGGAGATCGACGTTCACAAGTCGACGGCCTTCCGCTTGCTCGGTGCTCTGGAGAGCCGCGGGCTGGTCCAGCAGTCGGTGGACCGGGGCAAGTACCGGCTCGGGTTCGGGCTCGTCCGGCTCGCCGGTGCGGTGTCCGGCCAGCTGGACGTCACCCACCAGGGTCGCCCCGTCTACGAGCGGCTGGCCCACGAGCTCGGCGAGACCGTCAACGTCGCCGTGCTCCGCCAGCACTACGCGGTGAATGTCGACCAGGTGCACGGCGCGTCGGCCGTGACCGTGCACGACTGGGTCGGCAACCTCACCCCGCTGCACGTCACATCCAGCGGCCGGGTGCTGCTGGCCGCTCTCGACGAGCCGAGGCGTACGGCGCTGATCGAGGCGGCCGGGCTGGATCGCTTCACGCCGAACACCGTGACGTCGAAGAGCGAGTTCGCCAAGATCCTCGACGAGGTGCGCGAGCAGGGCTACTCGATCGTCGTCGAGGAGTACGAGGTCGGGCTGAACGCGATGGCCGCACCGATCCTCGGCCCGGGCGGCCAGGTGCTGGCGGCGGTGAGCGTCTCCGGGCCGGCCTTCCGCTTCACGCCCGACGTGATGCAAGCGGCCGTGCCGGTGCTGCTCCGCTACGCGGCGGAGGTCAGCCAGCGGCTCGGCTACCTCGGCTGAGCAGGCCGTCGGTCAGCACTCGATGACGTTGACGGCCAGCCCGCCGCGAGCGGTCTCCTTGTACTTGGTCTTCATGTCCCTCCCGGTGTCGCGCATGGTCTTGATCGCCTTGTCCAGGCTGACCTTGTGACTGCCGTCGCCGCCGAGCGCCAGCCGGGCGGCGTTGATCGCCTTCACGCTGGCGACGGCGTTGCGTTCGATGCACGGGATCTGGACCAGCCCACCGACCGGGTCGCAGGTCAGGCCCAGGTTGTGCTCGATGCCGATCTCCGCGGCGTTCTCGACCTGTTCAGGGGTCCCGCCGAGCACCTCGCAGAGCGCGCCGGCGGCCATCGAGCAGGCTGAGCCGACCTCACCCTGGCAGCCGACCTCCGCACCGGAGATCGACGCGTTCTCCTTGAACAGGATCCCGATCGCGGCCGCTGTCAGCAGGAAGCGGACCACGCCGTCGTCGTCGGCGCCGGGCACGAACCGCGCGTAGTAGTGCAGCACCGCGGGGATGATGCCGGCCGCGCCGTTCGTCGGAGCGGTGACGATCCGGCCGCCGGAGGCGTTCTCCTCGTTCACCGCGAGCGCGAACAGGTTGACCCAGTCGATGGTGCGCAGCGGATCGGGGCTCGCGCTGTCCGCGGTGAGGTCACGCAGGAGTGCGGGAGCCCGGCGCGGCACCCGCAGCCCGCCGGGCAGCACGCCCTCGTGGTGGCAGCCGCGGTCGACACAGGCCTGCATCACGCTCCAGAGCTCCAGCATGCCGTCGCGGATCTCGGCCTCGGTGCGCCACGATTGCTCGTTGGCGAGCATCACGTCGCTGATCGACAGCCGCTCGCGTTCGCACAGCGCCAGCAGCTCGGCTCCGGTGCCGAACGGGTACCGCACCGCTGTGGTGTCGGGCACGATCCGGTCGGCACCGGTCGCGTCGTCGTCGACCACGAAACCGCCGCCGACCGAGTAGTACCGGCGTTCCGCCAGCAGCGTGCCGTCCGCCGCCCAGGCGCGGAACTCCATCCCGTTCGGGTGCGCGGGCAGCGACCGTCGCCGGTGCAGCACCAGATCGGCGTCGGCGTCGAACGACACCGGGTGCTTGCCCCGCAGCAGCAGTCGGCCCGACCGCCGGACCCGTTCGGCCCGGTCGTCGGCGGTGTCCGGGTCCACGGTCGCGGGGTCCTCACCCTCCAGACCCAGCACCACCGCCTTGGCGGAACCGTGGCCGTGGCCGGTCGCACCGAGGGAGCCGAAGAGCTCGGCCTTCACCCTCGCCACGTCGTCCAGCAGCCCGGCCGCCGCGAGGCCGTCCGCGAACCGGCGGGCCGCGCGCATCGGGCCGACCGTGTGCGACGACGACGGCCCGATGCCCACGGAGTACAGGTCGAACGCGCTGAGCGCCATCAGGCCGCCTCGAACTCGCTCATCGCGTCCAGCAGCCACCGGGCCAGGTAGTCCGCGAACGATGCTCGTGGCAGCAACCGGTAGGTCAGCTCGTCCAGCTGCCACAGCACGACCGGCACCGGCCCCACCGCGGTCGACACCGCCTGCCCGGGCCCGAACGACCGGGGGTGCAGGTCCAGCGCGCAGCCCTTCTCGAGGACGTCGCGCGCCGCCGGTCCGGTGAGCTCCAGCGTCGTGCGGTTGGCCGACACGTCGACCACGCTGCCGTGCTCCCCGGCAAGCGCCGCGGCGAGGTCGTCGCCGAGCCGGGCGGCCGCCTCGTCGTCGGGAGCGACCACGAGCCACTCGTCCGGCCCGAGCCAGATCGCCGTGCCCCGGGCACCGCTCGCCGTCCCGCCGCAGTGGTCCGGCAGCGGTACGCCGAGCACCTGCGCCAGCCGGCCGGCCGCGGCAGAGGCCGGGTCGACGCGGATCGACACCATGACACTGAACGGCACTTCGTGCAGGGCGACCGCCCGGGCGCCGGCGATGGCCGGGAGCGCGGTGCCGAGCTGGGCGAGCGGGCTGCGCCGCAGGGCATGGAGGTCACGCAGGTCAGCCATCGCGCCTGCTCCCTTCGGGGTCGTAGAGCACGGGGTCGGTGACGAGCACGTCGACCAGCCGGTCGCCCACCGGGGCGACCACGGTCTGCCCGATCCGGTTGCGGCCGCCGGCCACCAGCGCCAGCGCGAACGGCCGCTCCAGCGCCACGCTGTGGTAGCTGGAGGTGACGTGGCCTAGCATCGGCACCGGCCCCGCCTCCGGCGTCACCGGCGTGTCCGCGGCGACCAGCTGGGTGCCCTCCGGCAGCCGGGTCACCCGGTCCACCGGGAGCAGGCCCACCAGGTGCTTGCGGTCCGTCCTGGCGGTGTCGGCCCGGCTGAACGACCGCTTGCCGACGAAGTCCTTCTGCTTCGACACCACCCACGCCATCCCGGCGTCCTGCGGTGTGACCGTACCGTCGGTGTCCTGGCCCACGATCGGGTAGCCCTTCTCGGCCCGCAGCACGTGCATGGTCTCGGTGCCGTACGGCGTGATGCCGAGCGCCCGGCCGGCGTCGTACACCTGCTCCCAGACGGCCAGGCCGTACCACGAGGAGACGTTGATCTCGTACGCCAGCTCACCGGAGAACGAGATCCGGCAGATCCGGGCCGGGATCCCGGAGGCCAGCACGGTCTCCCGGAACGTCATGAAGCCGAAGGCGTCGTTCGAGACGTCCAGGTCCGGCGCCAGCCCGGCCACCACCTCGCGGGACCGCGGCCCGACGACGGCGATCGTGGACCACTGCTCCGTGACCGAGGTGCAGTAGACGTCGAGGTCCGGCCACTCGGTCTGCAGCCACTCCTCGAGCCAGTCGAGGACGCGGGCGGCGTTCCCGGTCGTGGTCGTCATGAAGTAGCGGTCCTCGGCGAGCCGCAGGGTGACGCCGTCGTCGAACATCATCCCGTCGGCGGTACACATCACGCCGTACCGTGCCGAGCCGACCGGCAGCTTCTTGAACGCGTTGGTGTAGATCCGGTTCAGGAACTCGCCGGCGTCCGGGCCGCAGATCTCGATCTTGCCGAGCGTCGTCGCGTCCATGAACGCGACACCGGTGCGTGCCGCCCGGCACTCGCGGGCCACGGCCGCGTCGATGTCCTCGCCGGGCTGCGGGTAGTACCACGGCCGCTTCCACTGGCCGACGTTCTCGAACTCCGCGCCGTGCGCGACGTGCCACGGGTGGATGGCGGTGGTCCGCACCGGGTCGAAGAGGTCCCCACGCTCCCGCCCGGCCAGCGCCGCGAAGGCGACCGGCGTGTACGGCGCCCGGTACGACGTGGTGCCCAACTCGGCGGGGCCAGCCGCGCCGAGGGCCTGTGCGATCACCCCGATGGCGGTCACGCCCGAGGTCTTGCCCTGGTCGTGCGCGGTGCCGATCGACGTGTACCGCTTGACGTGCTCGACGCTGTGCATGCCGGCGCCCGTCGCGCGCCAGACGTCGGCCACGGTGGAGTCGCGCTGCAGGTCGACGAAGTGCGTGTCCCAGTCCCCCGGCTGACCGCCCAGCCCCGGAACCAGCCACAGCTGCCGGGCCGGGACCGCCGTCCTGCTGCCGGCGGGACCACCCCTGGCCGGAGGGTCCCCGGCCGCAGCGTCCTCGGGCGCGGGCAGCCCCGCGGCCCGGGCGCCTGCGGCGGCACCCGCCGCGACGCACCCGGCGAGGTCGTAGGTTCCCGCGGCCGCGCCGGCCACCTGCTGGTCGCGGA
>DASXRB010000947.1:0-5225 GCA_036506875.1 Kribbellaceae bacterium
TGCCGAGCAAGCTGGAGCGGGTGCTCCCCAAGATCGTGCTCGAACGGGATCACTCGTAGCGGGAGCTCCAGACCCGGGCCTTGTCGATCTGGGCTCCGGACAAGGTCCGGAGCCCAGCGGGCGCGCGGAGGATCTCGATCAGAAAAGTGATCAAACCGCCGAGAATCCTGGACATGCGGCCGGCCGCGGACCCGGAGTACGGGCGGGCGAGAGGTCAGACGGTGAGTTGGCCGAACCGGAGCATGCCGGTGGCGGCGTCCTGCTCCGGCGGGAGGTAGACGCGTTGCACCGCGACCACGATCGCCTCGGCCACGACGTCGCGGAACGTCGGGTCGGCGAGGCGGGCGGCGTCGTGGTAATTGGTGACGTAGCCGATCTCCAGGCGCACCGCCGGCATCTTGGTGCGGCGCAGCAGGTCCCAGGTCTTGGCGTGGGTGCGGCAGTCGCGCAGGTCGGTGCGGGCGACGATCTCGCGCTGCACCAGGCCGGCGAACTGCTCGCCGACGGACGAGTAGGCACCGTGCAGGTCGGCGCCGTAGTAGTAGGTCGCAACGCCCTGCGCGCGCGGGTTGGCCGAGCCGTCGGTGTGCAGGGAGACACACAGGTTGGCGTCGGTCTCGTTGGCGAACCGCGCCCGGGACAGCTCGTCCGGGCCGTGCTCGCGGCCACGGCTCAGGTAGGCCCGGACGCCGGTCGCGCCGAGCCGGCCCTCGATCCGGGCGGCCAGGTCGTAGGCGATGTCGGCCTCGCGCAGGCCGTGGCCCTCCCAGCCGTGGTCGTAGCCGCCGTGCCCGGGGTCGATCACCACGGTCTTGCCGGACAGCCGGGGCCCTGCCTGGCGGACCGCCTCGGAGGCGCGCAGCGCGTCCGGCCGGCCGCCGGTGGCCATCGGCCGGATCCGCTCCAGGGCTTTGAAGGTCGAGGGTCCGCAGGTGCCGTCGGACGGCAGCCCGAGGTTGCGCTGCAGCTCGGTGACGGCCCGCTGGGTGTCGGGGCCGAAGATGCCGTCGATTCGCGCGACCGCGAACCCGAGCTCCTGCAGCCGCGACTGCAGGGTGAGCACGTCGTCCCCCATCATGGGGTGCGACGGCACGTAGGTCAGGAGCCGGTCGCCGAGCCGCCAGCGCGCCTCGTCGAGAGCGCGGTACGTCTGCGGCCCGACGATCCCGTCGACCACCAGCCCGCGCTGCTGCTGGAAACCCCGTACGGCGACCGCGGTGGCCTCGTCGTACACCCATCTGGGGGTGTCGTCCAGCAGGCGCAGCCGCTGGAGCTTGCCGATGATCTCGGCGACTGCCTCGCCGCTGTCACCGACCCGGTACACCGGTCCGCCGTGCTCTGCGGGTCCTATCAAATCTCCGGCTCCTGCCCAGTGCTGCCGTGCGACGTCAGGCGGTGAACTCGGCCAGCTCCTTGAGCAGCGCCGCCTTCGGCTTCGCGCCGACGATCGTGCGGGCCACCTCGCCGTTGACGTACACGTTGATGGTCGGGATGCCGGTCACGCGGTAGTTGGCCGGGGTGACCGGGTTCTCGTCGACGTTCATCTTCACGAACGTGATCTTGTCCCCATGCTCACCGGCGAGCTCGTCGAGGATCGGGGAGACCTGGCGGCACGGTCCGCACCACTCGGCCCAGAAGTCGACCAGGACCGGCTTGTCGCTCTTCAGGACGGTGGTCTCGAAGTCGGAGTCGGTCACTGCGTTGATGTTGTCGCCCACGGCGATCTCCTTCGGTGTTTTCCTGCGGTGTCGACGATCGTCAAGCTTGTACGGCGGCGGCCAGCCCGGCGGACTCGTGGTGCGCCAGGTCGGCCAGGTACCGCTCCGCGTCGAGCGCGGCGGCACAGCCGGTGCCGGCGGCCGTCACGGCCTGCCGGTAGGTGTGGTCGACCAGGTCGCCCGCGGCGAACACACCGGTCAGGTTCGTCTTCGTGGACCGGCCCTCGACCAGCACGTAGCCGTCGTCGTCGAGGTCCACCTGGCCCTTGACCAGCTCCGAGCGCGGGTCGTGCCCGATCGCGATGAACAGGCCGGTCACCGGCAGCTCGCGGGTCTCGCCGGTCACGGTGTCGCGCAAGGTCACGCCGGTCAGTTTGTCCCCGCCATGGATCGCCGACACCTCCGAGTTCCACGCGAACTCGATCTTGTCGTTGGCGAACGCCCGGTCGGCCATGATCTTCGACGCCCGCAGCTCGTCGCGACGGTGTACGACGGTGACCTTCGACGCGAACCGGGTCAGGAACGTGGCCTCCTCGACCGCGGAGTCGCCACCACCCACGACGGCGATCTCCTGCTCGCGGAAGAAGAACCCGTCACAGGTCGCGCACCAGGAGACACCGTGGCCGGACAGCCGGTCCTCGTCGGGCAGCCCGAGCTTGCGGTAGCCGGAGCCCATCGCCAGGATCACGGCCTTCGCCCGGTACTCGGTGCCGGCGGAGTCCTTCACGACCTTGATGTCGCCGGTCAGGTCGACCTCGATGATGTCGTCGGCGACCAGCTCGGTGCCGAACCGCTCGGCCTGCTGGCGCATCTCGTCCATCAGCGCCGGGCCCATGATGCCCTCCGCGAAGCCGGGGAAGTTCTCGACGTCGGTCGTGGTCATCAGTGCGCCGCCGGCGGTCACGGAGCCCTCGAACATCAGCGGTTCGAGCCTCGCCCGGGCGGCGTACAGCGCCGCGGTGTAACCGGCGGGACCCGACCCGATGATGATGACATTGCGAACGGACGTGGCGGTGCGGACGGTCATTCCGGGGATTCCCTCGAGTCGGTCAGGCGGCGCCGGGCGCGCCATCGAGTACGTCGTACACAACGGATCCTAGGCGCCCGCCATTCCCGGCGTCCCGCCGCACCCGCGCCGTCTTCTCGTACGACGAACTCAGCGGTTGCGCAGCGTCACGGTGGTCACGTAGGCCACGTCGCCATCCCTACCGGTCGCGCCACGGGCGTCACATCCGGTGACGACGAAGATGCGAACCTCGTGGCTCGAACCCGACTGCAGTCCGATCACGGTGGACCGGCGGCCGTCGACGACGGCCTGCTGGACCAGCCGGAGCGTCCGGTTCGGTTGCCGGGCGGCGAACTCGCTCGCGCACCTCTGCTCGTCCGCGCCCGCTCGAAGAACCGGTTCGGTGGAGCCCTCCAGCTGCTTCTGGACCGTGGCGGCCACCTCGGCGGTGGTCATCGACGGCGGCGCGGAGGGGGAGCCGCTCGGGTTCTCGAAGCCGGCCGACGGGTCGCTGCCGTTCGTCGTGGACAGGATCACGCTGACACCCGCGGCGGCCACCACCAGCGCGGACGCGGCGGCCAGCGCCAGCCGGGGAACGTGCCGGCTCGGGTGCTCGCGGATCTGCGCCAGCGAGTGCACCCCGACCGCCGACTGCCGCATCACCGACTCCGACCGGATCACCGCGTCCAGGTGCTCGGCGACGTGCTGCGGCATCGTGATGTCCGCGCGGCCCTCCTCCGCCAGGTCCGCGCTCAGCTCGACGAGGGCGTCGTACGTCCGCTGACAGTCGGGACACGCCTTCACGTGGTTGCGGGCGCGGTGCGCCTCGGTCGCCGGAAGGAGGTTCTCGATGAGGTCGGCGACGGTGTCGACGTCCAGGTGATCGTCGACGTTGCCCACATTGCTGGCGTCAGTGGTCATCGGGCGAGACTCCGCTCGGTCGGCACGCGGGTGTCACGGGTGTGCGACTCCGCTTCGACGTCGCCGGACATCATCCGGTTCCCGCCGCCTCGGAGGTTTCCCCGCCCCTGGTCGTGCGCCAGTGCCGCAGCAGCGGCAGTAGCTTCGCCCGGCCGCGCGCGCAGCGGCTCTTCACCGTGCCGGGCGCGCAGCCGAGGATGGCGGCCGCCTCCTCGACGCTGTACCCCTCCATGTCGACCAGCACGAGTGCGCTGCGCTGGTCGGCGTTGAGCTGCTTGAGCGCGTTGAGCACGTCGACCTGCCGCTCGCGGATCTCGGCCGGGTCGTCCTGCTGCGGCCCGGCGAGCTCGGCCGCGCGGTCCCCGTCCTCGGGCAGCGGGTCGGCGGCGCGGACCTGGCGGCGCCTGATCCGGTCCAGACAGGCGTTGACGACGACCCGGTGCAGCCAGGTGGTGACCTTGGCGTCGCCGCGGAACGAGTCCGCCCGCCGGAAGGCGGAGATGAACGCCTCCTGCAGCGCGTCGGCGGCCTCGTCCGGGTCGCCCATGGTACGGATCGCGACCGCCCACATCCGGTCCCGGTGGCGCTTGACGATCACCCCGAAAGCGTGCGGGTCGCCGGCCACGTGGAGCCGGAGCAGCTCGTGGTCCTCGAGACCGTCCTGGGCGTTCGCCGGCGCCTCGCCGGCGTCGACGGACGTAACGGTCCCCGGTACCGCGGTGAGCGGGACCGGGGGCTTGCCTGCGTCCGTGACGTCACCGGTCATCGCTGGATGGACACCTCGGCGATGGTGCCGCGGTAGCCGTCACCGTCCTTGGGGAGCTTGGTCAGCCAGATCAGTACGTAGCGGGTGCGGGTGCCCGCGGTCGGCTTGAGCGTCACGTCCTCGCCCGATTCCTCGGACTTCGCGACCGCCTCCCAGTCGTCCGGCGTCTCCGGGGAGACGGAGGTGTCGCCAGATGGAATGCGGGCCTCGAGATCGGTCCCTTCGCCGCGCAGCGTGACGGTGATCTGCGAGACCGTCTGCACCGACCCGAGGTCGTAGATGATCCCGACTCCGTCCTTCGTGCCTCCGAGGTCGGCTCGCTTCTTGTACGACATGGTCGTCCAGGTCGTCTCCGGGTCCTCGTCGTAGGTGTTCTTCACGTCCTCCGGGTGCTCGGAGCCGTTGCCGTCCGGTGGCGGGTCGAAGTCCTTGGCGGCGGCGATCTTGATGGTCTTGCTGACCGGAGCCGAGCTCGACGGAGTGGACTTCGGGTTCTTGCTGGTGTCCTTGTCGTCGCCGGTGACAGCCGGCTTGATCAGGAACTGCGCCATCGCGATCACCGACAGCAGCGCCAGCACGGCGAGCAGGATCAGGATCCGCCCGCCCCAGCCGCCTCGCCTCGGCTTCTCGATGGTCCCGTACGGCGTCCGGTCGCCGCCGCCACCGTCGCCGCTCTGCCGCTGCACCGGGCGTCGGCCGTTCGGCGGCGGGCCGACGACGGGCCGTGGTGTCATCGTGGTCGGCGCGCCGGCGGTCGCCACCGGGCGCTGCACCTGGGTGTAGGCGTTCGGGTCGACCGCGGGGTACGGACTCG
>DASXRB010000948.1:0-2351 GCA_036506875.1 Kribbellaceae bacterium
GCGGTGCGCCGTGAGCTCGAGGACCTGGCGCAATGGCTCCAACTGGACCTCATGCTGAGTACCCCGTGAAGCTCGAGAAGACCGTCTGGTTCGCGGAGACTCAGCTGACCGGGATGTCGCCAGTCGTTCCCCAGGTCACGACGAACTGGCCGTGGACGTGCCAGGTGCCGTCCGCCGGACGGAACAGGGCGATGTCGTACCTGCCGTCGCCGTTGTAGTCGCCGGGCGCCGGGATGTCGGACCGGCCGCCGTACTGGACGGCGGGCATCCCGACGACGTACCAGTATCCGGTCGACGGACGGAACAGAGCCTGCTCGGCGCGACCGTCGCCGTCGTAGTCGGCCGGGACCGGCCGGTCGCCGAGTCCTCCCATCCGGACCTGCGACTGTCCGCGGACGTACCACACGCCGGTCGAGGGCCTGAACACCGCGAGGTCTGTCCGGCCGTCGCCGTTGTAGTCCGCCGGTGCGGGGATGTCACCGGGAGCGCCGTAGCTGATCGCGAACTGGCCGCGGACCCACCAGGTCCCCGTGGACGGCCGGTACACCGCGATGTCGGCGCGGCCGTCGCCGTTGTAGTCCGCCGGCACGGGGAGGTCGCCGCGCGTGCCCCAGCTGAACTGGCCGATGCCGTACAGGAACCAGGTCCCGGTGGACGGCCGGAACACCGCCGGCGTGGTCCGTCCGGTGCCGCCGAAGTCCGCCGGCGCCGGGATGTCACCCGGCGTTCCGTAGCCCAGGGTGTACTGGCCCCGGATGAACCAGGTCCCGGTGGAGGGCCGGTAGACGGCGACGTCGGTGCGGCCGTCCCGGTTGTAGTCGCCGTGCACGTCGGCTGGCGGGATGAGGCCCATCCGCTGCTTGGCGAACAGCACCTTCAGCGCCGCCGCGTTCACCTTCGCGCGGAACGTGCTGTCCGCGTTCGCCTTCGCCAGGACGGCGTTGACCATCGCGGGGACCTGCACCGGATCGGTCATCAGGACCAGGTCGCCGCCGGCGTTGACGAAGTTGATCGCGCGGCTGGCGGGAGACCAGGCCTGCACCTGCCTGGCGGCGAGCGAGTCGCTGATCACGACACCGCGGAACCCGAGCTCGGAGCGCAGCATGCCGCCGATGATCTTGCTGGAGAACGCCGCGGGCACACCTGGGGCGATCCTGTCGTAGTACGCCAGCGACATCATCACGAACGGCGCCCCGGCCGCGACGGCCGAGCGGAACGGCGCCAGGTAGGGATCGTCGTACGTCGTCACGAAGTCGGTGACACCGGCGGAGGTGTCGGTGTTGTGGTAGACCCGGCCGAGCCCGGGCAAGTGCTTGGCGGTGGTCGCCACGCCGGCCCCCTGCATGCCTGACAGGAAGGCGGAACCGTGGCTGGACACGACCGAGGTGGTGTAGCCGAACTCCCGGTCGTAGTAGCCGATCGGCTTGTTGCTGTCACGCATCGCATAGGGGACGGTGTCCATCACCGGGGCGAGGTTGAGGTTGACCCCGGCCGAGCGCAGCTGGCGGCCCCAGGTCAGCGCGCTCGAACGCAGCGTGCTCGTCGACCATGTCCCCTGGGTCAGTGCGGTCGGCATCCGCGAGAACCCCGGGCCTTGCAGCACCTGGACGTAGCCGCCCTCCTGGTCCGTGGCGACGAACAGCGGCACGCCCAGCGTCGCCGCGGTCGTCGCCCTTGCCTGCAGAGCCCGGGTCACCGTGAGCGTCGCGCTCGTACCAAGGGTGCTGCGGCCGGTCAGCATCACCGAGCCGACGTGGTAGCTCGAGATCGCCGAGTACGTCGCGGCCGCCGGGCCGGTCGCGGCACCCCCGACCATGAACAGCTGCCCTACGCGTTGCGCAGTGGTCATGCGGTAGAACACCGCCCAGGCTCCCCCGGTGGGAGCGACCGTCCCCGCCGTGGTCGCGGATCCGACCGCCGGCGTGACCGCCGCGGCCAACGTGAGCGCCAGCAGACCGGCGCCGAGACGCATCCTGGTCATACCTCGTTAGACGCGCGAAACAGCTGAATGGATGTCGACGGGGAGCTGTGCTCGGCGGGCCATGACACTATGAGTTCCGCGCAACAAGGCGGCTGTACGACGGGCCGCGGAGCGGGTCGGCACCCGCCCCCAGGGAGGGCAACCGTGAAGGCGATCGTGCAGGACAGCTACGGCTCGGCCGACCAGCTCGAGCTCCGCGACATCGACAAGCCCGTGCCCGGAGATGACGGCGTGGTCGTCGAGGTGCATGCGGCTGGTCTCGATCCAGGCGTCTGGCATCTGATGACCGGCCGGCCCTACCTGGTGCGTGCGATGGGCTTCGGCCTCCGCGCTCCGAAGTTCCCGGTCCGGGGCGGCGACCTCGCGGGGG
>DASXRB010000949.1:0-3664 GCA_036506875.1 Kribbellaceae bacterium
TGCGAAGAGGGCCACCTCTAGCAGTGCCATCGGCAGCCCGAGCAGGGCTCGCGCCAGCATGTATACCTGTGTCTTCCAGAAGACCGAAGCCTTGAGCACCACGGCTCCGCGCCGCCAGTACCCGGTCGCCCGAGCGGCCCGCCGGAGTGGACCCCCGGGTGCGCCGAGCAAGTCTCTGGCGATAGCGCGCTCGGCCTGCCCGGCCAGCGCAGTGGCGGCGCTGAACCCCAAGAGGACAACGATCACCAGCGGAGTAATGGCGAGCGCCACCGTGAGGGTCCAACCGGCGATCAGCACGCCGAGCCAGAGCACGCCCAGCGGTATCCCGGTCACGAGAAACAGCAGGGTGCGATACGTCTGTATGTCGGCGAGCGGCCGGAGCGGACCGTAGCGTTTCAGTGGCGATGTTGTCACGTGATCCACGCTAGTAAGTCGCGGCGGGGCTGCCACTGCGGTCTCCTAGCCTCTTCCGCTCGGGATAACCCCAGGCCCGGCATTGGTGTACGGCGCTCAGGTCACATCGCCGTGTCCTCAGGCCGCGCGAGCATGCTCGATCACGACCTGACGCGGCGTCATTGCTGGCTGCGGGTGATGACCAGCCCCGACTCGTAGGCGGTGACCACGGCCTGGGTGCGGTCGCGCAGGCCAAGCTTGGTGAGGATACGGCTCACGTGGGTCTTGACCGTCTCCTCGCCGACCACCAGCCGCTCGGCGATCTCGCCGTTGGACAGCCCTTCAGCGACCAGCCGCAGCACCTCGGTCTCCCGCGGGGTCAGCCCGCGTAACAGGTCGGGCTGAGCCGGCGGGCTGGGGCGCAACCGGGCGAACTCGCTGATCAGCCGACGGGTCACGGTCGGTGCGAGCAGCGCATCGCCGGCGGCGATGATCCGGACTGCTTCGAACAGCCGCTCGGCCGCAACGTCCTTGAGCAGGAACCCACTGGCGCCGGATCGCAGCGCCTCGTACACGTACTCGTCAAGATCGAACGTGGTGAGCATCAGCACTCGCGGGCCGGTCCCGGGGTCCAATCCGGCGGTGATCCGGCGGGTCGCTTCGATGCCGTCCATGGTCGGCATTCGGACGTCCATGAGCACGACATCGGGATGCACCTGGCGGCACAGTCGAACCGCTTCGGCACCGTCCGCGGCACTGCCGACGACCGCGAGGTCGGGCTGGGTGCCCAGCAGCGCGCTGAAACCGGCGCGGACGATCTCCTGGTCGTCGGCGATGAGCACCCGGATCGGTGGACCGGTGCCGGTCATGTTTCTGACTCGCTGACCGGGAGGGTCGCCTCCACCAGGAACCCGCCGCCCTCGGCCGGACCGGCGGTGAGCGTCCCGCCAGCCATCGCGGCCCGCTCGCGCATCCCGTGCAGCCCGTGCCCGCTCGGGTTGGCGTCCGTCGATCCCGGCCCGTCGTCGCGGATCCGCAGTCGCAGCAGGTCGCCGGTGTACGCCACCTCCACCTCGACCGCCGCTCCTGACGCGTGCTGGCGCGCGTTCGTCAACGCCTCCTGGACGATCCGGTACGCCGACAGCTCGACCCCCACCGGGAGCGGTACGGGAATTCCGCTAAGCGTGAGCTGGACCGGCGTACCGGCGGCTCGGGCCGCCTCGGTCAACTCGTCGATCCGGTCCAGGCCTGGCTGCGGCGAGAGTTCGGCCACGTCGTCGACATCGACTCGCAGTACACCGAGCAGCCGCCGCATCTCGGTCAGCGCGTCCCTGGCGGTGCCGCCGATGGCAGCCAGCTGCGCTTGGCCCTCGGCCGGCATGCCGGGCGTGGCCAGCCGGGCGGTCTCGGCCTGGATAGCGATCATCGACAGGTGATGAGCGACCACGTCGTGCAGTTCCCTGGCGATCCGGTTCCGCTCCTGCGCGGCGGCCCGATCCCGCAACGTGTCCGCCATCGCGCGGCGGGTCTCATCCCGCTCGGCCACCACCTGGCTGCGTTGCCGCTGGGCATCGCCGAGGATCAGTGCGGCGACCACGACGACGAGCGTCACCAGCCCGGAAAGCGTGGAGTCGTGGCCGGACAGCGGGCTGATCGCGTTCAGTACGAACGGTGCCGCGACCAGCGCGGACACGCCGCGCGGGTACCGCACCGCCACCTCGTACGCGACGATCAGCTGGCCGATCGCGCCGGAGATGGTCAGCGGTGCCGGGTCGGCGAGCGCGATCACGGTCGCGACCGTGATAACGAGCGCGCCCAACCAGGCCCAGCGCGTCCGCAATAGGACCAGCGGCACGGTGCCGAACATCGCGAGCAGGGACGCGGCGGCCCGTTCCCCGGTCCCGGCCGTGTAGATCACCGACTCGACGAGTCCGGCGAGCCCGAGCACCAGCCCGAGCACGACGAACCCGTCCGGCCCGGCCAGGATGCGGCGAGCGGTGGCGAGTCCGTTCGTGATCGCGGGAGGAAGCTGTGTTGTGCTGTCCACGTCGACATTCTGGCCCGGTAGCCGGGTCGGCGCGTCACTCCGGATCGGGACTTCGCGGGTAGTCCGGGTGGGGGAGCGAGCTGCCGTGGATCATCGATCCGAGCGGCGCGAAGACGGCTCAGCAGCGGGACGACCGGGCGCGGTGCGCTCCGTAGCGTCGAGCACATGGAGGCATTGATCGAGGCACGCGGCCTCACCAAGCGGTTCGGCCGCACTACCGCGGTGGACAACCTGTCCTTCACGGTGCAAGCCGGCCGGGTCACCGGTTTTGTTGGGCCAAACGGTGCCGGCAAGTCCACCACGATGCGGTGATCCTCGGCCTGGACCGCCAGGACCGGGGTGGGGCGCTGGTCGGCGGCCGGCCCTACCGGAGCCTGCGGGCGCCGCTCCGAGAGGTCGGCGCGCTGCTGGACGCGGCAGCCGTGCACCCAGGACGGCGCGCGTACCACCACCTGTTGTGGCTGGCGCAAAGCAACGGCATTCCGCGCCTGCGGGTCGGTGAGGTACTGGAGCTGGTCGGGTTGGCACCGGTCGCCCGAGGTCGGGCCGGCCGCTTTTCGCTTGGAATGCGGCAGCGGCTGGGGATCGCGGCCGCACTGCTGGGTGACCCAGGGATCCTGATGCTCGACGAGCCGGTCAACGGCCTGGATCCGGAGGGCGTGGTCTGGATCCGTGGATTTCTGCGATCGCTGGCCGCCGAGGGCCGGGCTGTGTTCGTGGCCAGCCATCTGATGAGCGAGCTCGAGGGCACCGCCGACCATCTCGTCATCATCGGCCGTGGCCGGCTGATCGCGGATACCTCGGTCGCCGAGCTGCTCGGCTCCGCCTCGGACGGCACCCTGACCGTCCGCACGCCGGACCGTTCGGAGGTTATGACCTTGCTGTCCGCGGCCGGCGCCGTGGTCAGCTCGAACGGCACCGACATACTGACCGTGACCGGGCTCAGCGCGGAACGGGTGGCGAACCTGGCCGCGGACCGCGGGCTGCCGCTGTACGAGCTCACCCCGCACCGGGCCTCGCTCGAGCAGGTGTACCTGCGGCTGACCAGGGATGCGGTGGACTATTCTGCCGGCTCGCGACCGCAAGGCGGATCCAGGGTGGCGCGATGAACAGCGGGTTCGCGCGCGTGGCCCGCGCCGAGTGGACGAAGGTGCGGTCGGTGCCGAGCACCGCATGGTCGGTGTTGGCACTGATCGGACTGACTGTGCTGCTCAGCTTCTTCGT
>DASXRB010000950.1:0-13647 GCA_036506875.1 Kribbellaceae bacterium
TTCTGGCACAAGGTGCTGTACGACCTCGGGCATGTGTCGAGCCGCGAACCCTACTTCCGGCTGTACAACCAGGGCTACATCCAGGCCTACGCATACCGGGACGCGCGCGGGCTGGTGGTGCCCGCGGCAGAGGTCGAGGCGGTCGACGGCGGCTACCGCTGGAACGGCCGGCCGGTCCGGCGGGAGTACGGGAAGATGGGCAAGAGCCTGAAGAACGTGGTCACCCCGGACGAGATGTGCGCGGAGTACGGCGCGGACACCTTCCGCGTGTACGAGATGTCGATGGGACCGCTGGACGTCAGTCGTCCGTGGGAGACGCGAGCCGTCGTGGGCTCGTACCGATTTCTGCAGCGGGTGTGGCGCAACCTGGTGGACGAGGCGACCGGAGAGCCGGCCATCGGCGACACACCCGCCGGAGAGCAGACCCGCCGAGCCCTGCACCGTGCCATGGACGGCGTACGGCGGGACATGGAGGGCCTCCGGTTCAACACGGCCATCGCCAAGCTGATCGAGCTGAACAACCACGTCACCGGCCTGCCTGGTGCGGTGCCCCGAGAGGTGGCCGAGCCGCTGGTGCTGATGGTGGCGCCGTTCGCGCCGCACCTGGCCGAAGAACTGTGGTCCCGGCTGGGGCACGCGCGGTCGCTGACCTACGAGGCGTTCCCGGTCGCCGACGCGGCGCTGTTGATGGAGGAGTCGGTGACCTGCGTGGTGCAGGTGGCCGGCAAGGTGAGGGACCGGCTGCAGGTGCCGCCGTCGATCAGCGAGGACGACCTGAGCGCGCGGGCGCTGGCGTCGGCAGCGGTGCAGCGAGCATTGGACGGCCGGGCCGTGCGGAGGATCGTCATCAGGGCGCCCCGGCTGGTCAACATCGTCCCGGTATCGAGCTCGACACCACCGAAGCGGTAGCGCATGGCCGGAGTGTCGATCTCCGCCCACGAGGTGAGCGCGTCAGGACGGGAGGTGGCGGCGCAGGAAGGAGAGCTCGGCCTCGACAGCCTGCTCGTGCGCGTCCAGGAACGGGGCGTAGTGCCCGCCGGGCAGCCGGACCAGCTCCGCGCCCGGCGCCCGCCGCGCGGCGTCGACCGCGGGAGCGGGCGGTGCGGACTGGTCCTGGTCGCACGCGACGACCAGCAGCGGGCACCGCACCCGGGACGCATGCCGGCCGGGCCGGTAGAACCCGACGCGCAGCGCGGACCGGGCGGCGACCTCCTGCTGCCAGTCGGGGTAGCGGTTGTCCGGGTCGAGCGCCCTCGCGCCGTCGAGGCCGTCCGGTGTCGTGAGCATCGCGACCGATCCCGGCTGACCGGCCAGCGGCACCAGCAGCGGCGGGCGGCCCAGAAGACCACCGAGGGCGTCGAGGATGCCCCGGCCGGTCAGGCGCAGCATGCCCAGCGGCGTCTGGTGTCGCATCGCCGCGCGTGCGGCGGCCCGGCCGTCGGCGAGCGGCGTCTGCGCGATCGCCGCGGCCACCCGCGGGTTGTCGGCCGCCACGCGGAAGACGTGACCGCCCGACAGGGAGAAACCCCAGACGACGAGCTTGGCCGGGTCGACGTCCGGCAGCGTTGACGCGAACGCGATCGCGGCCTGCCAGTCCGCGAGTTGCTCCCGCAGGTGCAAGACCTGCCGCGGCCGGCCGCCGCTCTCCCCGAAACGCCGGTAGTCGAAGGCGAGGACCGCGAACCCGGCGTCGTTGAACCGCTTCGCGAACACGTCGGTCCCGGGCTCCTTCGTGACCGCGCCGCCGGCGCCCATGATCACGCACGCGCCGTTGGTCCCCGGATAGTGCCACGCGGCGCACTCGGTGCCGCCACTGACGAAACGAACCTTCTGCCGCTGTACCGACACCCGCATGCCGAACCCTCCCGGAAGTGGTCTTCACCTAGAAGTGAACCACCTGGTTCGCAAAGAGTCCATAGGCGATCTAGGAGTCGGCGGCCTCCTCACGCTCCAGGGCACGGATCAGAGCCGCGAAACCCGCAGCGATCCCGTCGGCGTCTCCCGTCGTCGCCCGCTCGACGATGAATCCGCGCAGCGTCGCGAGAACCATCTCCGAGACCTCGTGCTTGCGCGTCTCGGTCCACTCCGGCGGGCACATCGCGACCAGCGTGGGCAGGTACTGCCGCGACGCTTCCCGGCCGAGCTCGCCGTACCGGGCCGGGTCGTACATCGCCAGCCCGATCGCCTGGTCCAGCACCTGCCGGAGCCCGGGCTCCTCGTCCCTCAGGACCGGCCACATCGCACGGACCCGGTCCGTCAGCGTGCCATGCTCCGGCACACCGGCGAGCGCGTTGTCGATCCGCCGCTCCCGCAGCCGGTAGATCGCCTGCCTGAGCAGGTCCTCGGGTCCGTCGAAGTGGTACAGCAGCACCTTGTGCGTGGTGCCGGCCGCGCGCGCCGCACGCCGCAGCGAGAAGTCCGTGAGCCCGTTGGCCGCGAGATCGTCGGTGACCAGGTCGAGCAGTTCCCGGCGCCGCGCCTCGCCGCGCGGCGACCGCGCCGACCGCCGGTAGCCCGCCCGTTCTTCAGAGCTGGTGTTCACAACCACAGCCTCCATGGTCGGCCGCCCGCACCGGGTGATTGCCGCGTGCGAGTCCACCGTGAAACCGCCGTGAAGCCGCCGCAAAACCCGCTGCCCGCACCCTTCGTGACATGAACACGAACCAGAACCACCCGGCGATCGAGACGACCGGGCTCCGGAAGTCGTACGGCGACAAGGTCGTGCTCGAAGGCCTCGACCTCTACGTCCGCCAAGGCACGGTCTTCTCGCTGCTCGGCCCGAACGGCGCCGGCAAGACCACGACCGTGAACATCCTGTCGACACTGATCCGCGCGGACGGCGGGCAGGCGCGCATCCTCGGGCACGACCCGGTGCGCGAGGCCGACGCTGTCCGCGCCGCGATCGGCATGACCGGCCAGTTCTCGGCGGTCGACAACCTGCTCACCGGCGAGGAGAACCTGCTCCTGATGGCCGACCTGCTGCACCTGGGACGGACCGAGGGCCGCCGCCGCGCCGCCGAGCTGCTCGAGCGGTTCGACCTGCTCGAGGCTCGGAAGAAGACCGCCGCCACCTACTCCGGAGGCATGCGGCGCAGGCTCGACCTGGCGATGACCCTGGTCGGCTCGCCGCGGGTCATCTTCCTCGACGAGCCGACCACCGGTCTCGACCCGCGGGCCCGCCGCGGACTGTGGCAGATCATCCGCGACCTGGTCGCCGACGGCGTGACGATCTTCCTCACCACGCAGTACCTGGAGGAGGCCGACGAGCTCGCCGACCGGATCGCCGTCCTCGACCACGGCAGGCTGGTCGCCCAGGGCACGCCGGCCGAGCTCAAACGTCTCGTCTCCGGCGGGCACGTCGTACTGACCTTCGCCGATGCGCGGGGACTCGACGAGGCCGCACGCGCCCTCGGCTCGCCGGCGCGCGACGACGAGGCACTCACCCTGCAGGTCCCGTACGACGGGAGCCTGCGCTCACTCAAGAGCCTGCTCGACCGGCTCGACGACGAGTCGATCGAGGTCGACGAACTGACCGTCCACACCCCCGACCTCGACGACGTGTTCCTCGCCCTCACCGGCCAGCCCCAGACCCTGCGGACCAAGGAGGTCACCAACTCATGAGCACGCTCTCCTACGCCGTCGCCGACTCGGCGACGATGCTGCGCCGCAACCTGCGGCACATGCTGCGCTACCCGTCCGTGGCGTTGACGCCGGTCGCGCTCCCGGTCATCTTCCTGCTGTTGTTCGTGTACGTCTTCGGCGGCACGCTCGGCTCCGGGCTGGGCGGCAGCGGGCTCGGCGGCGCCCCGACCGGGCGCTCGGCGTACGTCGCGTACGTCGTACCCGGGATCCTCATGATGGCCGTGGCGGCGAGCGCCACGGGAACCGCGATCTCCGTCGCCACGGACATGACCGAGGGCATCATCGCCCGGTTCCGCACCATGGCCATCGCCCGGGTGTCGGTCCTGACCGGGCACGTGCTCGGCAGCCTGATCCAGACCATGCTGTGCCTGGTGGTCGTGACGGGTGTCGCGCTGCTGGTCGGGTTCCGGCCCGACGCCACCGCCGCCGAGTGGCTCGCGACGGCCGCGGTCCTAGCGATGTCCACCTTCGCGCTGACCTGGCTGGCGGTCGCGCTGGGTCTGGCCGCCAAGACCGTCGAGTCCGCGAGCAACCTGCCCACGCCGCTGGTGTTCCTGCCGTTCCTCGGCAGCGGGTTCGTGCCGACCGACTCGATGCCGGGCTGGCTGCGCGCGTTCGCGGAGTACCAGCCCTTCACGCCGATCATCGAGACCATCCGGGGCCTGCTGATGGGTACCCCGATCGGCAGCAGCGCGGTCGAGGCGATCGCCTGGTGCGCGGCCATCACGCTGGTGGGCTACGTGTGGGCCAAGCAGTTGTTCAACCGGCGCTAGGTACGACGAGCCAGCGCGTCGCGAGCGGCCGCGCGGAGCCCATCGCGATCCAGGCCGGCGTACGACGACACCGCTTCGTCGTACGCCGGTCTGCCGGCTTTCTCAGCCGCCTGCCGCACGCGCTCGGGCGACATGGTCGGCTGGAAGCTGCGCTGGAAGCCGAACCGCTCCGCCAGCGCGATCAGCCGGGCCGCGGACCCGCGCTCGCCGCGGTCGAGGTCGACCATGGCCAGCGCCAGCAGGAGCGTGCCGGCGATCGGGAACTCCAGGACGTACGGCGGCGGCTTGGCGGCGTGGCTGCCGACCATCGCGGACAGCCGTTGCTGCAGCGCGCCGGGCAGGTCCGCGACGAGGTCGAGCCGGCCGTGCTGCACATGCGCCACCACGGTGACCGCCTGGACCTCCAGAGCCCACGGGTCCAGGTCGGCCAGGTCGTCGCGGGTGGCCAGTGCGCTCATGAGGACGTCGGCCGCGCGCCGCCACAACCGCAGACCGGCCTCGGCCTCGCCGCGGGCGAGCAGGATCTCGGCACGCACCCCGAGTCCGTACGTCTGCGTGGCGACGGCCTCGTCCGCGCGGTCCTGCGAGGTCTGCTCCAGCCAGCGCTCCGCCTCGTCCAGGTCGCCGAGCTGCAGGCTGGCGAGCACCATCCACCACCGCAGCCCGAGCGCGTCAGCCCAGCCGCCGATGGCCTCGTACACCGGCAGCGCGGTCGCGACCTGCCGGCGCGCCTCGTCCGGCCGGCCCATCTGCAGGCACAGCTCGCCGATCCGGGCGTGCGCGATCGCGCGAAGGTACGGCCCGCCGCGCTCGACGGCCGCGAGCATCCGCTCCGCCGCCTTCAGCGCGTTGCCCAGCTCGCCCCGGCCCTCGTACGCGAAGCTTGCGACGCCGTTCGCGACGCCCGCCACCAGTGGCTCGTCGCTGTCGCAGAACGCCCGCAGCGCGGCGAGGTCCTCCGGTGCGGCGGACAGCACGATCGCCGCGGCGCGCGGCAGCGTCGTCGGCGCCGCCGGCGGCAGCCGGCGCAGCGCGACCAGCCAGCGGGTGGCGCCCAGCCCCTGGATGAGATAGGCGTACGACGCGGACATCGCCAGTGCGGTGCGGGTGACGTCCACGAGACCAGGCCCGGGCCGGAAGTGCGACAGCGGCCATGCGGTGTCCGCGACGAGGGTGGCCATGCGGCTGTAGTTGGACTCGATCGTCCACAGCGCGCCGAGCACAGCGACGGTCGCGGCCACCGTCTCGGTGTCCGGTGCGGCGAGCGCGAGCCGCAGTGCGTGCACCAGGTTGTCCTGCTCAGCCCGGATCCGTGCCAGTGGCGCGAACGCGTCGGCGCCGAACGGCGCGTCGTGGTGGGCCATCCCGAAGTCCCTCGCCCACGCGAGCAGCGCCTCGGTCGCCCGCGCGGACTCCCCCGCCTGGTCCCGGCGCGCCGTGCTGAACTCACGCACGGTCTCGAGCATCGCGAACCGCGTCCCCGCCGGGGTCTCGGCCACCTTCAGCAGCGACTGGGCCACCAGCCGGTCCAGCAGGTCCGGGGCGCGGGCGCCGAGCAGCCGGCCGGCGGCCTCGGCGGTGAACCCGCCGGGGAACACCGACAGCATCCGCATCGCGTCCCGGCCGGCGTCGTCGAGCAGGCTCCAGCTCCAGTCGACGACCGCGTGCAGCGTCTGGTGCCGCTCCGGCGCGTCCCGCGGCCCGCCGCGCAGCAGCGCGAACCGGTCGTCCAGGCCGCGGGCGATCTCCGCGACGGACATGATCCGGACCCGCGCGGCCGCAAGCTCCACCGCGAGCGGCAGCCCGTCGAGGTGGCCGCACAGCTCGGTGACCGGCTCCGCCGGGAGGTCGATCCCGGGCCGGGCCGCCCGGGCGCGCTGCTCGAACAGCTCCACCGAGGTGCGCAGGCTGAGCTCCGGCAGCGGGTACACCGACTCCGACGACAGCCCGAGCGGCGCGCGGCTGGTCGTCAGCACGCGCAGGTCCGCGGTCATCGACACCAGCGCGCGCACCAGCTCGGCAGCGCCGTTGATGACGTGCTCGCAGTTGTCCAGCACGAGCAACACTGACCCGGAACCGAGCGTGTCGACGATCCCGTGCAGGACGTCCCGCGGCGCACCGAGCTGGCCGGGCCGGGCCTCTCCGACACCCAGGACCGACGCGACCTCGCCGGCCACGTCCTCGTCCGCGGTCACGCCGGCCAGCCCGACGACGTACACGGCGCGCTGCTCCGCGCGGCGGCTCACCGCGTTCGCCAGGCGGGTCTTGCCGAGCCCGCCGGGACCGATGATCGACGTGACCCGCGACGTGCGCAGCAGTGCGGTGACGGCGGCGATGTCGTCGTCGCGGCCGAGCAAGGTGTTCGGCTCGTGCGGGATTCCCCGCCGTACGACGGGAGCCTCGCCCTGCAGCAGTTGCTGGTACAGGGCCTGCAGGGCCGGGCCCGGGTCGGTGCCGAGCTCGTCGCGCAGCGCGCGGCGGTAGTCGTCGTACCTGGCCAGTGCCGCCGACGGGCCGCTCGTGGCGGCCTCGCTGCGCAGCAGCTCCAGCAGGATCTCCTCGTCCCGCGGCCGCTCGGCCGTTAGTGCGATCAGCAGGTCGAGCGCGTCGGCGGCGCGGCCGAGCCTGGACAGCGCGAGCGCGCGGGCCCGAACGAGCGAGCGGTACGCCGGCAGCCGCTCGGCCCGCAGCGCCGACACCGGGTCGTCGAACCCGGCACCGCCTCCGTCCCACAGCGCCAGGCCCTCCTCCGCGTGCGCCAGGGCGCCGGCGTGGTCACCGGAGCGGGACTGCCGCGCGGCGGCCGACGCCCGCAGCAGTACGACGGAGGCATCGACCTGGTCCTCGTTCAACGCCAGGCGATAACCGGTAGGGGTGGTGACGATCAGATCGGCGCTCAGCTGCGACCGGGCACGGGAGACGAGGATCTGCAGCGCCTTGACCGGGTTCTCGGGCTGCTCGTCCGGCCAGAGCCCGTCGATCAGCCGACCGGTACCGCACCCGGTCCGCAGGTCCCCGGCCAGCAGCGCCAGCAGTCCACGCAGCCGCGCGCCGCTGACCTCCCGGCCGCGATACGCCACGCCCGACAGCAGCGCCAACTCGATCGTCACCGCAGCAGACTAGTCACCACGGAACAGGATGCTTCGGAACGCCTGCGGGCGCTTGGCAGAGTCTCGGGCTCATGGTGCGAGTCGTACATCGATGGCGATGTGACACACCGTTATCGACGTGGAAGCTCCGCCCGACTTGCCGAACAACGACCATCTCCGGACGGGACTTCTGACTAGCAGGCCTGATTCCCACGGTCGCCTCGTGATGGAACGGCGAACTGTCGGTGGCCTGGCCAATGCTGTGCGCGAGATGCCGATGCGGCCACTCGGCGTCGGCGTCACGGGCGGCGGGCGGTCATCTGGAGGCCGACCGGGGCCAGGCGGGCTTGCGCGATGCGGCGTCCTTCGAGGTCGCGGAGCAGGGTGAACATGCGCGCTCCGCGGCTGTCGTCGGTGAGCCAGCCGGCGAGGTGGCGGTGCAGGTACGGGACGCTGTGCAGCTCAACGCCGGTGAAGCGTCGCGCGATCGCCTCGGCCATGGCGGCGCCCGGGTGCATCGGGTCGTCGTCGCGGTGCCGGCGGACCCACCAGTCCAGCGGGTCGTCGACCAGCCCGAACTCGCGCTCTCCCATCAGACCGGCCAGGCTCAGCAGCGCGGCGGTGTCGTGGAACCAGGTCGCGGTGAGGTCGTCCGCGCGTTCCCACGCGAACTCGTCGGCGATCAGGACACCGCCGGGTACGACGAGATCCCGGGCGCGGCCGATCGTGGCGTCGAGGTCGGCGACGTGATGCAGTGAGACGGAGAACAGCACCGCGTCGAAGGGCTGGTCGTCGTACGACGTCATGTCGGCCTCGGTGACCGGGGCGCCGGCCGATCGCGCGGCGGCGACGGCGTCCGGGTCGATGTCGATGCCGGTGACGTCGTACCCGCGGGCGCGTAGTGCGACGGTCAGGTGGCCGCGTCCGCAGCCGGCGTCCAGGACGCGTGCGGGCGGCCCCGGAAGGACGGAGCCGAGGTAGGCGAGCTGGCGTTCGATCCGGGCGTCGGTGAGTTCAGGCATGTGTCCACCATCGGGCCCGCGACCCCTGCGGCGGTAGCGCTGGCCGACGAGGCATTGACAGTCACGTGGCGGGCGCCGTACCTTCGCGTTCGTTAGTAAACTTTACTAACGAACGCTGAGACCCGGCGACGGAGGTCCGCGAGACAGTGGCAGGCACACCCGGAACCCCGCGGCTGCTGCGGGCGATCAACGACCGCGCGGCGCTCGAGCTGCTGCTCGAGCACGGTCCGCTGTCCCGGCCCCGGCTGGGCGAGCTGACCGGACTCTCGAAGCCGACCGCGTCGCAGCTGCTGTCCCGGCTGGAGCACGCCGGGCTGGTCGTGCCGACCGGCATCGCGGGCGGCGGGCCCGGGCCGAACGCGGTGCTGTACGAGGTCAACCCCAGTGCGGCGTACGTCGGCGGGCTGGACGTGACGCCGGTGCGGATCCGGGCCGCGGTCGCCGACATCACCGGCCGGGTCGTCGGCGAGTACGAGCTGGCCACACCGCGACGCGGTCCGCACGACGCGGTCGCGCAGGTCGGCGCGGCGCTGGACGGCGCGCTCAGCCGTCCGGGGCTGGACCGGGACCGGCTGCACCGGGTGGTGATCGGCACGCCGGGCGCGTTCGACCCGACCACCGGGCGGCTGCGGTACGCGCGGCACCTGCCCGGCTGGCACTCGCCGCACCTGCTCGGCGAGCTGGCCGCGGCCCTCGGCGTACCGCTGGAGGTCGACAACGACGTCAACCTGGCCGCGGTCGCCGAGCAGCGGGTCGGGCACGCCCGGGACAGCCAGAACTTCGTGCTGCTGTGGGGCGCGGAGGGCCTCGGCGCGGCGGTCGTGATCGGCGGCCGGCTCCACCGGGGCGCGACCGGCGGCGCCGGCGAGGTGGGCTTCCTGCCGGTGCCCGGTACGCCGCTGGTCCGCAACGTCGGCCGCAACAACGCCGGCGGGTTCCAGGCGCTCGCCGGGGCGCAGCAGGTGCTCGCGCTCGCCCGGCAGCACGGCATCACCGCACGCACGCCCGAGGACGCGGTCGCGCAGGCGCTCGGCCGCCCCGGCGGCGGCGACGTGGTGCTGACCGAGTTCGCGCAGCGGCTCGCGGTCGGCCTGGCCGCGGTCGTCGCGCTGATCGATCCCGAGCTCGTCGTGCTCACCGGTGAGGTGATCCTCGCGGGCGGCGAACGGCTGCGGGCGCTGGTGCAGGCCGAGCTCGCCGACCTCGCGGTGTCCCCGCCGCGGATCGTGCTCAGCGGGGTACCCACCGACCAGGTGCTCAGCGGCGCGATCCAGAGCGCGCTGGTCACCACCAGGGACGAGGTCTTCGACACCGCGGCGACGCCGGCGGCGCGGACCACCACCACGTGAGGAGACAGAACATGCCGCGAGTCCACCGGACGGCCGCCGCTGCGGCAGCCGCCACCGTCGTCGCCCTGCTGGGCAGCGCCTGCACCGGCGGCAGCGCCGGCAGCGCGAAGGACGACGTCACCCAGCCGGTCACGATCACCTTCTGGCACGGGTGGAGCGCCCCCAGCGAGACGAAGGCGATCAACGCGAACGTTGCCGCGTTCATGGCGAAGAACCCGAACATCAAGGTGAAGGTCGTCGGCAACATCGACGACGACAAGATCAATCAGGCGCTGCGCGCCGGCGGCGCGAACGCGCCGGACGTGGTGTCTTCGTTCACCACCGACAACGTCGGCAAGTTCTGCTCGTCGAACGTGTTCACCGACCTGAAGCCGTTCCTGGACAAGTCCGCGGTGGACGTCGAGAAGACGTTCCCGAAGCCGCTGCTGGAGTACACCCAGTTCGAGGGCAAGCGGTGCACGCTGCCGCTGCTCAACGACGCGTACGGCCTGTACTACAACAAGAAGGCGTTCGCCGCGGCCGGGATCACCGCACCGCCGAAGACGCTGTCGGAGTTCGAGGCCGACGCGGTCAAGCTGACCAAGACCAAGGGCGACTCCTACAGCCAGCTCGGGTTCATGCCGGACTTCCACGGCTACGAGTCGACGTTCGGACACTTCGCGGCCCAGTGGGGTCCGTCGTACTTCGATGCCCAGGGCAACTCGAACGCCGCGAAGGACCCGGCGATCACCGCGATGCTCGACTGGCAGAAGAACCTCGTCGCCGAGCTCGGCGGGTTCGCGAAGCTGGAGAAGTACCGCAGCACCTTCGGTGACGAGTTCGGGCCGAAGAACCCGTTCCACACCGGGCAGGTCGCGATGGCGATCGACGGCGAGTGGCGCAACGCGATGATCGCGGAGAGCGTACCGAACCTCGACTACGGCACCGCGCCGTTCCCGGTGCCGGACGACCAGGCCGACACGTACGGCCGCGGCTACCTGTCCGGCACGATCATCGGCATCGCGAGCAGCAGCAAGAAGCAGAACGCGGCCTGGGAGCTGACGAAGTACCTCACCACCGACACCGACGCGGTCGTCAGCTTCGCCAACGCGATCAAGAACGTGCCCTCGACGTACGACGGACTGAAGTCGCCGAAGCTCGACGTGACGCCGCAGTTCAAGACGTTCCTGGACATCTCGGCGAACCCGGACAGCAACACCACTCCGGCCACCGCCAACGGCGGCGCGTTCCAGCTCACGCTGCAGGACGTCGGCTACCTCAACGAGGCCGGCAAGGTCGCCGACCTGCGGGCCGCGCTGGCGAAGGCGGACCAGCAGATCGACAAGGACATCGAGAAGGTCAAGTGACGACACGCAACGCCGTCCCGGCGACGTCGTACACCCTCCGAGCGAGGCGTCGCCGGGACGGGCTGCGCACCGTGGCGTTCCTGTCGCCGTGGCTGGTCGGGGCCGGGCTGTTCTTCGGCTACCCGCTGGCGGCGACCGTCTACTTCTCCTTCATGAAGTACGACGGCTTCACGCCGCCGACCTGGAACGGCTTGGACAACTGGACGTACGTGTTCACCGACTACCCGTTCTTCTGGCCGGCGATGCGCAACACGCTGTGGCTGGTCGTCGTGATGGTGACCGCTCGGGTGGTGTTCGGGCTCGGGATCGGGCTGCTGATCACGAAGGTGAAGCTCGGCGCCGGGTGGTTCCGGACCGCGTTCTACCTGCCGTACCTGGCGCCGCCGGTGGCCGCGACGCTGGCGTTCGTGTTCCTGCTGAACCCGGGCACCGGGCCGGTGAACCACCTGCTGGGCTCGATCGGGCTGCCGCAGCCGGGCTGGTTCAACGACCCGGCCTGGTCCAAGCCGGCGCTGACGCTGCTGGCGTTGTGGGGTGTCGGCGACCTGATGGTGATCTTCATGGCGTCGCTGCTCGACGTCCCGAAGGAGCAGTACGAGGCGGCCGAGCTGGACCACGCCGGGCCGTGGCAGCGCTTCCGGTTCATCACGCTGCCGAACATCTCGCCGATCGTGTTGTTCGCGGTGGTCACCGGGGTCATCCAGACCATGCAGTACTACACCCAGCCACTGGTCGCGGCGAAGGTCGCCAGCGGGGTGATCGGCCGGCCGGGCCAGTCGTTCGAGCCGGGGTACCCGGAGAAGTCGACGCTGACGCTGCCGCACCTGGTCTACAACCTGGGCTTCCAGCGGTTCGACACCGGCTCGGCGTGCGTGGTGGCGCTGGTGCTGTTCGGGCTGGCGATGGCGTTCACGGCGGTGCTGATGCGCCGCGGCAGCGGGTTCCTGTCCGCGGAGGAGCGATGACGAGCTTGCTCACGGCAACTTCTTCACAGCCGGCCGCCGGCGTCGGGCCGGCCGTGGCGCCGGCCCGGCGGCGGAGCGGAGCACGGCTGGAGTGGATCGCGGCGCACTCGCTGGCGATCGCGGCCGCGCTGTTCTTCGTGCTGCCGTTCGTGTTCGTCTTCTTCACCGCACTGATGAGCGACCAGCAGGCCCTCACCCGCGACCTGTGGCCGCGGCCGTGGCACTGGGACAACCTCAGCACCGTCTGGCACTCGCCGGGCTTCCTGACCTGGTGGAAGAACTCGATCATGTACGCCGTGCTGGGCACCGCGCTCACGCTCGTGTCGAGCATCCCGGTCGCGTACGCACTGGCCCGGTTCCGGTTCCGCGGGCGGAACCTGGCGCTGATGGTGGTGATCGCGACGATGATGCTGCCGCCGCAGGTCGTGATCGTGCCGATGTACCTGTTCTGGGCCCGGCAGCTCGGCCTGTCCGGCACGCTGTGGCCGCTGATCATCCCGATGGCGTTCGGCGACGCGTTCACGATCTTCCTGCTGCGGCAGTTCCTGCTGACGATCCCGAAGGAGTACGTCGACGCGGCCAAGGTCGACGGTTGCGGTGACGTCAAGGCGCTGGTCCGCGTCGTACTCCCGATGGCCCGGCCGGCGATCGCCGCCACCGCGCTGTTCCAGTTCTTCTACTGCTGGAACGACTACTTCGGCCCGCAGATCTACGCCAGTGACAACCCCGGCGCCTGGACGCTGAGCTACGGGCTGGAGTCGTTCAAGAGCCTGCACCAGACGAACTGGAACCTCACCATGGCGGCCACGCTGCTGGTGATGGCGCCGGTCATCGTCATCTTCTTCTTCGCCCAGAAAGCCTTCATCGAAGGCGTGACACTGACAGGGGTCAAAGGTTGAAGCTCACGGTCGTCGGCGGCGGGTCGACGTACACGCCGGAACTCGTCGACGGGTTCGCCCGGCTGCGCGCGACGCTGCCGGTCGACGAGCTCGTCCTGGCCGACCCGGCCACCGACCGGCTGGAGCTGGTCGGCGGGCTGGCCCGCCGGATCTTCCGCCGGCTCGGCCATCCCGGCACGATCACCACGACCGCGGACCTGGACGCGGCGGTCGACGGAGCCGACGCGGTGCTGCTGCAGCTGCGCGTCGGCGGCCAGGCCGCGCGCGACCAGGACGAGACCTGGCCGCTGGAGTGCGGGTGCGTCGGCCAGGAGACCACCGGCGCCGGCGGACTCGCGAAGGCGCTCCGCACGGTGCCGGTGGTCCGCGACATCGCCGACCGGGTGCGCAAGGCCAACCCGCACGCATGGATCGTCGACTTCACCAACCCCGTCGGCATCGTCACCCGGGCGCTGCTCCAGGAGGGGCACCGCGCGGTCGGGCTGTGCAACGTGGCGATCACGTTCCAGCGCAGGTTCGCCCGCCTGCTGGGTGTGCGGCCGGAGCAGGTGACGCTGGACCA
>DASXRB010000951.1:0-1810 GCA_036506875.1 Kribbellaceae bacterium
AGCACCGGCGCCGAGGTCCTCGACCTCGTGCTCGGGCTGCGCCGGAACTACCGGATGACCATCCTCGTCGCCACCCACGAGCAGCACGTCGCCGAGCGCTGTGAGCGGGTGATCCGGCTGCGCGACGGGCGGATCGTCGAGGACGTCGCGGGCCCCGCGGTGCTCAGCTGATCCGGATGATCCGGGAAACGCTGGGGACGCCGGCCGAGTTCAGCGCGAACAGCATGTAGTAGCCGGGCAGGACCACGCCGCGGTCCGCCGGTATGGACAGCGCGTAGCGGGTGCCCGAGGAGGAGGTCGGGGTCAGCGGGATCCGGCGCTGGTCGTTGTCGATGCTGTGCGTGGCGGAGCCCATCCGGACCAGCGCGAACCGGGTGACGGCGCGCTTGGTCGCGACGGTGATCGTCGACCCGGCGGTCGCGGTGTTGGGGGCCTTGGTGATCGACGGGCGGGAGACCGCCGTCCCGTCGGGGTTGAGCAGGTAGGGCGGGGTGAAGATCTGCCCGTCCGGGTGGTTGGTCGAGCAACTCCCGCACAGGCCGCCGCCGCCGGAGAAGACCCGGCCGTCGGGCAGCAGCATGGCCACGCTGTGGTAGTTCCGCGGCACGGTCATCGCGGCCATGGTGGTGAACGTCTCGGTGGCCGGGTCCCACAGCTCGGGGTAGAGCACCGAGGTGTCGTCGGAGAACGGGACCGGGTAGGCCTCGCCGCCGACGACGAGCACCTTCCCGTCGGGGAGCACGACGCTGTTGTGGAACGCGCGGGCATAGCTCATCGAGGCGACCCTGCGGACCGTGACCCCGCTGTTGATGTCGACGACGTAGGCGTTCGCGGTGGCGTTCGCGTTCTGGTAGGCGGGGGCGCCGCCGACGGTGAGGATCTTGCCGACGTCGTACATCACCGCGTTGCCGTTCATCGCATCCTGGTCGTCCCCGCGCAGGCCGGCCGGGGTGGTGCCGCCGCTGCCGGCGGTGTCGTACCAGTTCATCGCCTTGCTCGGGCCGGCCTGGAACACCCGGCCGCCGGAGGTGGCGAAGAACCAGCCGTGGTTGTCGGCGCGGTACACGCCCTGCGGGTCGGCGGTGAGCATCGGCGCCACCGGCACGCCCGGCAGGGCCTGCCAGCCCGCGGTCGGCGACCACGCCTCGCCGTCCTTGCCGCCCTGGCCTCCGCTCCACGAGCCGCCCAGGGTGAACACCCGGCCGTCGGGCAGGGTGGTGTCGGCGTTGTAGCCGCGCGGGATGTTCATCGTCGGGCCGGTGGTCCAGGTGTCGGTCGCCGGGTTGTAGATGCTGGTCTTGGCGCTGTCCGCGCCGCCGTTGACCAGGACCCGGCCGTCGGGGAGCACCGCGGTGCCGGGGCAGAACATGTCGTGCCCGGTCTCGGTCACCGTCCGCTGGCTGACCGTGCCGTTGGTCAGGTTCAGCGTCGCGGTGTAGGTCTTCCCGCCGCCGCCGAAGTTGTACGGGTCGTACGAAGACCAGGTCAGCAGCCTTCCGGTGGACAGCATCGCCGCGGCGACCGGGACCAGTGGGAACCCGATCGTCCCGCTCCACGCGCCGAGGTTGGGGCCGGCCGCGGCCACCGTGCCGCCGAGCAGGTTGATCTCGGCGCCGCCGGTCCACCGACCGGATCCGCCGGTCTCGGTGAGCGCGGTGAGCCGGACGTACCGGGCCGGGCTCGCGGCGAAGGTGACGGTCTTCACCGTGGCGTCGTCGGCGAAGGTGCCGGAGGAGACCGCGTCCCCCCAGATCACCCCGTCCGGGCTGAGGTCGATCTGGTACCGGCCGATGATGCCGGTCGACCCCGC
>DASXRB010000952.1:0-2408 GCA_036506875.1 Kribbellaceae bacterium
GCCTCCCGTGCGCGGTCGTCGAGGCGACCGGCTGGGCGGAGGGGATGGGAGCCTCACTCCGGGCCGGCCTCACCGAGCTGGCGCGGCGCCCGGCCACCGACGCGGTGCTGATCGCCCCGGTCGACGTCCCGGGCCTGTCGGCTGCGCTCGTACGACGGATCGCCGCGGAGACCGGGCGGGACTCGCTCGCACGGGCGGTGTACGACGGCCGGCCGGGCCACCCCGTGCTGATCGGGCGGGACCACTGGGACGGGGTGCTCGAGCACGCAGCGGGAGACCTGGGCGCCAGGGCCTATCTCGACGCTCACCCGCCGCTGGAGATCGAGTGCGCCGACCTCGACGACGGCACCGACGTGGACACCGTGGACCAGCTGCCTGCCGGGCACCGTCCTTGGCACGGCACAACGCCTGCGTGATGCTGGACAGATGAACCTCGTCGGGTCGGCCGCGGAGCTCGCCCGGCGGCTGCGCGCGACCGGCTACATCCCGGACGAGGGCCTGGCCACGGTCGGCTACCTGGCGCTCACGCTGGACCGTCCACTGCTGCTCGAGGGCGAACCCGGCACCGGCAAGACCGCGCTCGCCGAGGCGGTCGCGGAGGCGCTCGGACTCCCGCTGATCCGGCTGCAGTGCTATGAGGGCATCGACGCGTCGCAGGCGCTGTACGACTGGGACTTCCCCCGCCAGATCCTGCACCTGCGCACCATCGAGGCGACCACCACCGGAGCCAAGGCCGACGACGTCGAGAAGTCCCTGTTCGACGAGCGGTTCCTGCTCGCCCGGCCGGTGCTGCGCGCGCTGCGGGAGAGCCCGGCGGTGCTGCTGGTGGACGAGATCGACCGCGCCGACGACGAGTTCGAGGCGTTCCTGCTCGAGGTGCTGTCCACCCACCAGGTGACGATCCCCGAGCTGGGCACGGTCAGCGCCTCGGTGCCGCCGGTGGTCGTCGTCACCTCGAACCGGACCCGCGAGGTGCACGACGCGCTGAAGCGGCGCTGCCTCTACCACTGGATCGACCACCCGGGCCTGGAGCGCGAGGTGGAGATCGTCCGGTCCCGGCTGCCCGACGTGTCGCGCACCCTGGCCGAACAGGTGGCACGCTCGGTGCGGCGGATGCGGGACGACCTCGACCTGCTCAAGCCGCCGGGCGTCGCGGAGACGCTCGACTGGACCCGGGCGATCACCGCACTCGGACACGAGCACCTCGACGTACAGACGGCGGCGGCGACGCTCGGCGCCGTGCTCAAGTACCGCGAGGACGCGGACCGGGTCCGGGAGTCCCTGGACCGCCTCCTGGCGAGCTGACGATGGCGCGTCCCAGCACTCTCGGGCAGGCCGCCGACCTGGTGCTGGCCGGGTTCGCGGAGGCGTTGCGGCAGGCCGGCGCGGCGGTGACCGCCGACCGCGTGCACATCTTCCTCCGTGCGGTCGCGGCGCTGGACGCGACCAGCGCCGCCGACGTCTACTGGGCGGGCCGGGCCACGCTCTGCGGCGGGCCCGACGACACCGCCCGGTACGACGAGGTGTTCGCCGCCTGGTTCTCCGGCGACCTGCCGCGGCGCGGGACCCCGCGGCCGGCGGCGCGGGCCGTCGCGAGCGCCGGTCTGGTCGACGCCGCGGACGCCGGCCGCACCGGCGGCGGGGAGGCGGTGCACGCGACGGCGAGCGACACCGACGTGCTCCGGCACCGCGACGTCGCCGACCTCTCCGCGGCCGAACGCGCCGAGGTGCAACGGCTGTTCGCGACCCTGCGGCCACGGATCCCGGCGCGGCGCAGCGCCCGGCGACGCCCCTCGCGCACCGGTGAGATCGACCCGCGCCGCACCCTGCGTGCCCAGCTGCGCCAGGTCGGCGAACCGGCGCGGGTGCTGCACCGCCGGCGGAGCACCCGGCCGCGCCGGGTGGTGATGCTGGTCGACGTGTCCGGCTCGATGGCGCCGTACGCGGACAGCCTGCTGCGGCTGGCGCACACGCTGGTCCGCTCGGGGCCGCGCCGGGTGGACGTGTTCACCGTCGGCACCAGGCTGACCCGGGTGACGCACGCGATGCGCCACCGCGACCCGGAACTGGCGCTGCGCGCGGCCGGCGACGTCGTACCGGACTGGTCGGGCGGCACCCGGCTCGGCGAGGTCCTGAAGGTGTTCCTCGACCGCTGGGGGCAGCGCGGGACGGCACGCCGCGCGGTGGTGGTGGTGTGCAGCGACGGCTGGGAGCGCGGCGACGGCACCCTGCTGGCCGAGCAGATGCGCCGGCTGCACGGCCTCGCGCACCGCGTGATCTGGCTGAACCCGCACCGCGGCAAGCCGGGGTACGAGCCGGTGCAGGCGGGGATCGTGGCCGCGCTGCCGTACGTCGACGACCTGGTGGCCGGCCACAGTCTCGCGGCCTTCGCGGACCTGCTGGAGGTG
>DASXRB010000953.1:0-3569 GCA_036506875.1 Kribbellaceae bacterium
GTCGTGGTCGGCGTGAACGCCTACACGAACACCGAGCCGTCACCGCTGACGACCGACCTGGACGCGGCGATCCAGGCCGTCGACCCGGCCGCGGAGTCCGCGGCCGTCGCGTCCCTGCAGGCGTGGCGCGCCCTGCGCTCCGAGGCCGAGGTCGCGGAGGCGCTGGACGCGCTGCGGGACGCGGCGAAGGGCAGCGGGAACCTGATGCCGGCCACGCTCACCTGCGTCCGCGCCGGGGCGACGACCGGCGAGTGGGCGGGCGTGCTGCGCGAGGTCTTCGGCGAGTACCGCGCGCCGACCGGGGTTTCCGGCTCGGTCGGGGTGACCGACGGCGGCGGGGAGATCGCGGCCGTGCGGGCCAAGGTGAGCGCGACGTCGGCCGAGCTCGGCGGGCGGCTGCGGTTCCTGGTCGGGAAGCCGGGGCTGGACGGGCACTCGAACGGTGCCGAGCAGGTCGCCGTACGGGCCCGGGACGTGGGTTTCGAGGTGATCTACCAGGGCATCCGGCTGACGCCCGAGCAGATCGTCGCGGCGGCGGTCGCGGAGGACGTGCACTGTGTCGGGCTGTCGATCCTGTCCGGGTCGCACATGGAGCTGGTGCCGCAGGTGGTCTCCGGTCTGCGCGAGGCCGGGCTGGACGACGTACCGGTGGTGGTCGGCGGGATCGTCCCGGACGCGGACGCCCGGGCGCTGCGCGAGGCCGGGGTGGCGGCGGTCTACACCCCGAAGGACTACGACATGACCGGCATGATGTCCGACATGGTCGACGTCATCCGCCACGCGCACGGCCTGACCTGAGCGCCCTAGCCTTGGCCTGTGGACGAACGAATCTCCGCGGCCGCGCGGGCGCTGACGCTGCTGCCGATCGGCGCGGAGGTCGCAGAGGTGGGCGGGATCGCGTGCCGGCGATTCCGCGGAATCGACCAGCCGTGGGCCTGCCAGGCCAGGTGTACGACGTTGCCGGGTCGTGCCGAGCTCGACCGGGCCATCGGGTGGCTCGGTGAACGGTCGTCACAGTGGACCGTCGTCGTACCCGGTGAGCTGGTGGACTCCGACGTGTTCGCCGGGCTGCGGCCGTGGCTGACGCTTCCGGTCCTGGTGCGGCGGAAGTCCTTGCCTGCGGCAACGGTGCCCGGCCTGACGATCCGCCCGGCGCGCGAACCGGCCGAGTTCCTCTCCGTGTACGGCGAGGAGCTGGCGCCGCTGGTGACGCGTGAACACCTGGCGGACCCGGGGCACCGCTTCCTCGTCGCCACGCTCGACGGACGCGTCGTCGGGTGTGCGATCGCGCGGCGCCTGGCCGGCACGTCGTACATCAACGGCGTGACCGTCCTGCCGGACGAGCGCGGCCACGGCATCGGCGGCGCGATCTCCGCCGCGGCCGCCGACGCGTTCGGCACCGGCCCGGTCTGGCTCGAGGCCCTCGCCGAGGCCCAGCCCGTCTACCACCGCCTCGGCTTCGAGGTCATCGGCGAGCACGTCCTGCTCTCGCCTTAGCCCCGGGGTGTCCTGCAAGCAACCCCGGGGTGGCTTTCCCCGGGAATCCGCCGAGCGGACAGCCCCGGGGCACGCAGCAGAACACCCCAGGTCCCGGAAGCGGCGCCGCTCGATCGCCCCGTCAGGTAGCGGTCGACACCAGTTCAAGCACCTCGTCGGCGCAGCCCCAGGAGAGCGTGACGCCGGCGCCGCCGTGGCCGTAGCAGTGCACGAGCAGGCGGCCGTTGATCTCGGACGCGTCGCAGCGCACGGCGGCACGGCCCGGGCGCAGCCCGACGCGGTGGGCCAGGATCTCGGCCGTCGCCAGCGGCGGCACCAGCTCCGCCGCGCGGGACATGATCCGTTCCGCCGTCGCGGGGTCCGGGCTACGGCTCCAGTTGCCGGCCTGCGACGTGCCGCCGACCACCACGTCGTGCTCGCGGGGCACGACGTAGATGATCTCGCCGCCGTCGCCGCGGTCCGCGATCAGCCAGTCGGTGATCGGCTCGGCGGGCTGCGCGACCCGCACGATCTGCCCGCGCACCGGCGTCAGGCTGTCGTCACCGGCCATCCGGCGCGCGCCGAGCCCGGTGCAGTTCACCACCACGTCGGCGTTGTTCGGCAGCGCGTGCAGCGCCGCCCTGGTGATCGTCGCGCCGGCGTTCTCCAGCCGCTTGGCCAGGTACGGCAGGTACCGGGGCGTCTCCACCACCGGCGTCGTGAACGACCACCCGTCCGCGAACCCGGCCGGCGGCGGCACCCGGTGCAGATCGGGTACGGCGGCCGCCCACGGCGGATCCGGTGTCGGCCGCGGCAGGTACTCGAACCCGTTCCGCACGCGGATCGAGGTCTCGTCGCGGGACAGCCGCAGGAACTCGTCGTACGACGCCCGCCCCCAGCGCGTGACCTTCTCCTGCGGCGCGGCCAGGTACGGGTACCAGATCGCCGCAGCGACCGCCGACGTCGTCTCCAGCGGCAGGTCCCGCGCGAGCACCGCGACCTCGTACCCGGCCTCGGCCAGCCGGACCGCGCAGGACAGCCCGATCACGCCGGCGCCGACGACGATGACCCTCATCCGCCCATTCTGGCGGCATCGGCTGCGGTCAGGCGACCGGAGCCTTCGCGCGCAGGATCTGGATGAACTCCCGCATCCACGCCGGGTGGTCCGGCCAGGCGCGCGCCGAGACCATCAGGCCGTCGACGACAGCTTCGCTGTTCACGAACTCGGCACCCGCGGCACGCACGTCCGGCTCGAGCGCCGGGTAGGCCGCCGAGCGCCGGCCGTCGAGCAGCCCGGCCGCGGTGAGCGTGAGCGCGCCGTGGCACAGGTGCGCGAGCGGCTTCTGCTCGTCGACGAAGTGCCTCAGGATGCGCTGGCAGTCCGGGTCGTTGCGGATGTACTCCGGCGCGCGGCCGCCCGGCACCACCACGGCGACGTAGTCGGCCGGGTTCACGTCGGCGAACGCGAGGTCGGCGTCCCAGGTGTGCCCGAGCTTCTCGGTGTAGGTGTCGAAGCCGTCCACGAAGTCGTGGACGACGAACTGCAGCTTCTTCTTCGACGGTGCCGCGACGTCGACCTCGTACCCCTCTTCGAGCAGCCGCTGGTACGGGTAGAAGAACTCGAGGTCCTCCGCGGCGTCACCGGTCAGGAGCAGGATCTTGGTCATGGACGTCCTCCCTAGCCAGTCGGTGTCTTTGCGTCCCACGCTCGTCCGCCCTCCCGCCAGGGTCAACACCGAACACTCATCGGTCCCTAGTTGCGCGGCGTGTCGCCGTTCGTCGGTCCCTGGTGACCACTGGTTGACTGAACAGTCGTGGACGACATCGTGCTGATGGCCGACGACCGGGTCGCGTCGATCCCGCTCGACGAGTGCGGCGAGCCGCTGGTCGTCGTACAGGAGCTGGCGGTTTCGGCGCACAAGGCCGAGCTCGGCGACGACCGGGTGCATGTGCGGGCGGGGGTGGCCGAGCGGCTGTACGACGCGGCGCGGCGACTGCCGGACGGGGTGCGGCTGCTGTTCGTGGAGGGGTGGCGGGCGCCGTTGGTGCAGCGGCACTACTTCGAGTCGTACCGCGACCGGCTGCGGCGGGAC
>DASXRB010000954.1:0-6825 GCA_036506875.1 Kribbellaceae bacterium
CAGGTCGACATCCGTGAGGGTCGCGCCACGGAGGTCTGCCCGGCGGAGATCGGTTTCGCGCACGGTCGCGCGTGACAGGTCGCAGCCGCCCAGCGTCGCGTGTTCGAGACTCGCCATCGACAGGTCGGCATCGTCCAGGCGAACGTTGCTCAGGTCGAGGCCGCTCAGATCGGCCCCGCGCAGTACGACGCCGGTCCAGGTGCCGCCTGTGACGGTCAGCGGGCGGAGGACGCAGTCGGCGAAGGTGGTACCGGTGAGCTTGCAGCCGGCGAGGGTGGCGTCGAACCACGACGTACGACGGATGTCGCAGCCGACGAAGGCGGTGTCGACGTGCTCGGACGCGTTGAACCGGCAGTTGGAGAACCTGCAGTCCTCGAAGACCGCACCACGGCTCCGGGTCTCGGTGAGGTCGACGTTCACGAACTCGCAGCGCAGGTAGCGCGTGTCGCCGAGGTCGTCGCCGTACCAGTCCTCTCCGTGGAACGCCTTGTCCTCGAACATCGGGCGGTCGCTGCTCATGACCCGATCCTTCCAGTTCGCCGGGAGCGGAAGCGGTGCCAGCGCCTCCGGCAGGGCTGGGGCGTTCTGCTGGGAACCCCGGGGCGTCCTGTTACGGGAAATGGCCGGGTGCGCCACCCCGGGGTTCCCAGCAGAACACCCCGGCCCGGGGCTGGGCATGATCAGACCGGGTAGCGGCGTGGGGTGAACACGACCTGGCCGCCGTCGCGGTCGACCACCTGGGTCTGGGATGAGCCGATGATGAGCAGACATCGCATGTCGACCTGGTCCGGGTCGAGCTCACCGAGGGTCGTGACCAGGACGGACTCGGAGGCGCCGCCGACGTCGCGGCCGATCACGACCGGGGTCGACGCCGCACGGTGCTCCAGGAGCAGGTCTCGCATCGCGCCGACCTGCCAGGTGCGCGACGTCGACCTCGGGTTGTAGATCGCCAGCGCCAGGTCCGCCGCGGCCGCCGCGGACAACCGTGCGGCGATCACGTCCCACGGCTTCAGCCGGTCGGACAAGGAGATCACCGCGTAGTCGTGCCCGAGGGGCGCCCCGCTCCGGCTCGCCACCGCCTGCGCCGCGGTGAGGCCCGGTAACACCTCGACCGAGACACCCGCGTGTGCCGGCTCGCAGGCCACCTCGACCACCGCGCTCGCCATCGCGAACACGCCCGGGTCACCCGACGACACGACCACGACCTGTGAACCCTTCAATGCCAGGTCGAGCGCGAACGCCGCCCGCTCGGACTCCACGCGGTTGTCGGACGGATGCTTGCGCTGCCGCACGTTGGCCGGCAGCCGGTCCAGGTACGGCCCGTACCCGATCAGGTCATCCGCCGCCGCGATCGCCGCGCGCACCTGCGGCGTCATCCACTCCGGCCCTGCCGGCCCGAGCCCGACCACCGTCACCGAACCCCGCTCGGCCGATACCCCGGCCGAGGTCCCGGCTGCCGACGCGGCGGTGGCGCCCGAGCGCGACCCGGCCGCGTGCGATCCAGCCCCGCCGGGCAGGTTGTTGATCGGGCTGGGCAACAGCGCGAGCGAGAAGTACGGCACCGACTCCGGGTCGACCTCCGCCAGTGGCGCCAGCCGTTGCGAGGACGTCGTCGCTCGCTCCACGTAGTACGCCTCGTCCAGCCGTCCCGCCTGCTCGAACGCCTCCCGCACCGACGCGAACGTGCGCCCCAGCTTCATCACCGCCGCCGCGTCCACCGACGCCAGCCGCGCGGCCAGCTCATCGGCCGGCAGCGTCCCCGGCAGCACCGTGAGGATCTCGTCCCGCTCGCACAGCGGCTTCCCCAGTACGGCGGCCGCCGCGCTCACCGACGTCACCCCCGGCACGACCTCGCACTCGTAGCGGTTCGCCAGCCGCTTGTGCATATGCATGTACGACCCGTAGAACAGCGGATCGCCCTCAGCCAGTACGACGACATCCCGCCCGGCGTCGAGGTGTGCCTCCAGCCGCGCCGCGGACTCGGCGTAGAAGTCGTCGATCGCGCCCTGGTACCCACCCGGATGCGTCGTCGTCTCGACCGTCAGCGGATAGACGAGGTGCTCCTCGATCTGCCCCTCGCGCATGTACGGCGCCGCGATCGACCGCGAGATGCTCCGCCCGTGCCGCGCGCTGTGGAAGGCGACGACGTCCGCCTCGCCGATCAGCCGCGCGGCCTTCACCGTCACCAGCTCGGGGTCTCCCGGGCCCAGCCCGACGCCCCACAGCCGCCCTGCACCGCTCGCCCCGCTCACCACGCCGTCCACCACGTCGTCCACCGGGCCGCTCATTCTTCCTCGCTCGCGATCGCGTTCAACGCGGCCGCCGTGATCGCGCTGCCGCCCCGCCGCCCGCGCACCACCAGGTACTCCAACCCGAGCTCGTTCGCCGCCAGCGCGTCCTTCGACTCGGCCGCGCCGATGAACCCGACCGGGATCCCCAGGACGGCGGCCGGTCGTGGCGCCCCGTCCGCGATCATCTCCAGCAACCGGAACAGCGCCGTCGGAGCGTTGCCGATGGCAACCACCGAGCCCGCCAGCCGGTCCCTCCACAGCTCCAGCGCCGCCGCGCTCCGCGTCGTACCCATCGACGAGGCGAGCGTGGGCACCGACGGATCCGACAGCGTGCAGACGACCTCGTTGTCCGCCGGCAGCCGCCGCCGGGTCACGCCCGCGGCCACCATCGCGGCGTCGCACAGGATCGGCGCGCCGGCCCGCAGCGCCGCACGCGCGCCGGCCACGACCCGGTCCGACCAGGCCAGGTCGCCGACCAGGTCGACCATCCCGCAGGCGTGGATCATGCGCACCGCGACCTGCGCCACGTCCGCCGGCAGCCCGGCCAGGTCGGCCTCCGCCCGGATCGTCGCGAACGACCGGCGGTAGATCTCCGCGCCGTCGCGTACGTAGTCGAGCTCGGTCATTCAGGCACCCCTAGCTGTGGCCACCGCGGCCACCACGTCACCGGCCGTCACGCCGTCCACCTCATACCCGTTGCCAACAGCAACCACGTCGATCGCGTCACCCGGCCGCCCGCAGCGCCGCTCGCACCCCGACCAGTGCACCGCCCGCCCGGCAGGCAGCAAGGGCAGTGCGCGGGTCGCGTCCGACCGTACGTCGGCCAGCGCCTTCGCACACCGCGGCCGCCCCGCACAGCACGTCATCCCGACCCACGCCGACCCCGGCTCGACCACCAGCCCGGCGTCACCGAGCAGCACCCGCCAGTTGCCGGCAGCAACGACATCCGGTACGACGACCGACCGCCACGGCGTCACCCGCACCGTCCCACCGGAAGCGTCCGCCAACGAGGCAAGGGCCCGCGCCTGAACCCCGTTCAACCGCCCGAGCGGAACCGCCACCACGACGGCGACGCGCTCATCCACACCGCCCCCGGACCGGTTCTCGTCGGGCCGTTGAACATGCGCCCCGATCTCGGCGGCAGCGGTTCCGCTCCCGCGTCTCTGGAATATGTCGTCCGTGCCGTCCCGGCCGGGAGGAAGGGACGCCGTGCTCCGCGCCGCGGAACCGCCGACTGCCGGGGCGGCATCAGCCAGGTCGGCGGCGGTGTGGTTCGTGGCACTGACGGCGGGAGTGGTGCTGTCGCTGGTCGGCGGGGGTGCTGTGGTGATCGGCGCGCCGTCGGAGTGGCGGATCCGGTCTCGGATCCCGGCGGCCCCGTCGTCGAGCTCGGCGACGTGCCACGCGGTGGATCGCTGCGCAGCTCGTTCGGCGAGGAACGCGGCGGCGACTTCCGTCAGCAAACCGGCGACGCCGGGCCATCGCACGCTGAGACCGGTTCCGGCACCGGCAAGGATCAGTTCGGCGACGACATCGTCGCCGCCCGTGCGGACGTCGGGCGTGCGCACGTCAGACCTGGCGACCGCCCGTACGCCGGCATCGGACGGGATGCCGGCCAGGTCGCCGCGGCCGTCATCGAGGGTGAACAGGAACCGCCCGGGGAGCTCGGCGAGCGAGGCAGACGCGCACAGCACGCGGTCGAGCTCGGCGGCCACCGGCAGGACGTCGTACGACGAGAGCCCGTCGAGGCCGCTCAGCGGCGACGCGACGATGTTGCGGACCCGCTCGTGCGTGAACGACGGCAGCAGCCCGGCGTCGTACAGGCGCTGTGAGAGCTCGGCGGCGGCGGAGGCGGGCAGCGCCCGGATCTGCAGGTTGGCGCGCGAGGTGAGCTCGAGCTCTCCGTCACCGAGCTCCTCGGCCGCTCGCGAGAGCACCAGCAGTTGCGCCACGGTGAGCACCCCGCCGGGGACCCGGACGCGCGCGAGCCCGCCGTCGGCCGCCTGGTGGAGCGCGATCACCCCGGGGCAGGCGTCCGGGCGCTGCCGCGGACCACTCTGCCCGCGCAGGGTGTGCTCGGCCGGCTCGGGTGACACGGGCGCGATCGTATCTCCCTGCAGTTCTGACCGCGGGCAGACCCGGCCGGACCGGAGCAGCGGCGCTCCGGTCCGGCCGGTCGCTTGCCGGCGCCACCTACCCTGGCCGCTGTTCGGGGACGGGCGCAGGCGGCGGGAAGGTGGACGGGCGTGGCGGAGACGATGCGGGCCGTGGTGCTGAGCGGGCCGGGGCCGGTGGAGAACCTGGAGCTCACCGAGCTGCCGGTGCCCGGCGTGAAGCCGGGCTGGGTGCGGATCGCGGTCAAGGTCTTCGGGCTGAACCGCTCGGAGCTGCACACGCGGCTCGGGCTCGCCGAGGGCGTCACGTTCCCGCGCGTCCCCGGGATCGAGGCGGCCGGTGTGATCGACGACCCGTCCGACTCCGGCCTGCGCCGCGGCCAGCAGGTGGTCGCGATGATGGGGAACATGGGCCGCACGTACGACGGCGGCTACGCGCAGTTCACCGTCGTACCCACCTCGCAGGTGGTGCCGTTCGAGTCGGACCTGCCGTGGACCACGCTGGGCGCGGTGGGGGAGACGCTGCAGACGGCGTACGGGTCGCTCACCACCGGGCTCGACCTGCGGGCCGGGCAGACGCTGCTGATCCGCGGCGGCACGTCCGGGGTCGGGCTGGCCGCGGCCGGCATCGCCAAGGACCTCGGCGCGACCGTGCTCGCCACCACCCGGCAGCCGGAGCGCGCGGACGACCTCGCCGCGCACGGTGTGGACCACCCGATCGTCGACAAGGGCGAGGTGGCGGCGCAGGTACGGCGGATCGTGCCGGACGGCGTCGACGCCGCCCTCGAGCTGGTCGGTACGCCGACCCTGCCGGACACGCTCAGGGCGACGAGGGTGCACGGCACCGTCTGCTTCACCGGGATGCTGTCGAACCAGTGGATGGTGGAGCGGTTCTACCCGATCGGGTACCTGCCGACCGGGGTCCGGCTGACGGCGTACTCCGGTGACGCGCTCGACCTGCCGCCGGCGGTGCTGCGGCGCTGGGTCGACGGCCTGGCCGACGGCAGCCTGAGCCTGGGGCCGGTCCGGGTCTACCCGATGGACGAGATCCGGACGGCGCACGACGACCTGGAGCACAACCGCGGTGTCGGCAAGATCGTCGTCACCACCGACTGAGGGTCGCAAGCTCACCACGGAAGGGCAATCGATGACCGAACGTCCATGGACCGTCGCCGTACTCGGACCCGGCGGGGTCGGCGGGCTGCTCGCCGCCCTGCTGGCCCGCGCCGGGCACCGCGTGATCTGTCTGGCCGGGGAGGAGACGGCTCAGGCGCTTCGCGACGGCGGCCTGCGGCTGCGCAGTCCCCAGTACGGCGAGTTCGCGGTAGCGGTCGAGGCCGCGACCGAGCTGCGCGAGCCGGCCGACCTGCTCCTGGTCACGGTCAAGGAGACCGCCCTGGAGCCCGCGCTCGAGCGGGTCTCGCCGGAGGTCCTGGGTGACGGGCTCGTGGTGCCGCTGCTGAACGGCGCCGACCACCCGGCGGTGCTGCGCCGGCGCTACCGGCCCGAGCTGGTCGTGACCGGCGCGATCCGGGTCGAGTCCACCCGCGTCGCCCCGGGCGTGATCGAGCACGGCAGCTCGTTCACCAAGGTCGACCTGGCCGGCGATACCGCGCCGCGCGGGCGGGTCGACGAGCTGGCCGCGGTGCTCGACGGCGCCGGGGTGGACACGGCGGTCCGCGACAGCGAGGGCGCGGTGCTGTGGTCGAAGCTCGCCCTCCTCGCCCCGTTCGCGCTGCTCACCACCCGGTACGGCGTGCCGATCGGCGAAATGCGCACGACCCACCGCGAGGACCTGACCGCACTGCTCGGCGAGACCACCGCACTCGGCCGCGCCGAGGGCGCGGGCGCCGACGTGTCCGTCGAGGGCCTGCTCCCGCTGTACGACGGGTTCGCGCCGGAGGCCAAGTCGTCCATGCTGCGCGACGCCGAGGCCGGCCGCCCGCTGGAGCTCGACGCCATCGGCCACGCCCTGATCCGCGCGGGGGAGCGGCACGGCATCGCCGTCCCGGTGGCGACCCGGCTGGTAGCGGAGCTGGAATCCACATCACAGTCAGTTCACGGGACCGAGCTGCACTAGCAAATGACATCCATTTCCATTTAGGCTCGGGTGACCGACCCCGGCTACCCCGACCAATGGAGTGGATGGAGCACGTGAAGATCGCGTTCGTCGGCAAGGGCGGCAGCGGAAAGACGACGCTGTCGTCGCTGCTCATCAGGCATCTCGCGTCGACCGGCCGGCCGTTACTGGCCGTCGACGCCGATATCAACCAGCACCTCGCCACGGCGCTCGGCGCCACCGAGGCCGAGGCCGCGGCGCTGCCGACGCTGGGCGGCCGCCTGGACTTCGTGAAGGACTACCTGCGCGGCAGCAACCCGCGGATCGGGTCCTCCGAGGAGATGATCAAGACCACGCCGCC
>DASXRB010000955.1:0-13177 GCA_036506875.1 Kribbellaceae bacterium
ACGTAGGCGATCCGGTAGTTGCTCCGGTCGACCGCGATCTGCGTCACCGGCCGGCCCGGCAGGACGCCCCGGTCGACCCGGGTCCATGACGGGCTGTCGCTGGCCTGGGCGTTGGGGCTGAGGAACACGTAGCCCTCCTCGGACCCGGTGTACACGCCGGTGCCGCCGCCCACGCCGACCGCGGAGATGAAGCACCCGCGGCCGCCGTTGGGCGCCGCCCCGGTGCAGCCGCTGCTGAGGTCGGGGCTGATGATCTTCCACTTGACGTCCCCGGCCGACGGCGCCTTCGCGTTGTCGGTGCGATAGAGCCGGTAGGTGCCGAGGAACAGCTGGTTCGGGTTGCGCTGGTTCATCACCCACGGGACGTAGAACTCGGCGCGGTCGTTCAGGTCGATCCCGTTGCGGATGAACTGGTTGCTGAAGAAGGACAGCCCGCCGTCGGTGTAGCGGTACGGCGTGATGCCGAAGTAGGTGCCGTACACGAAGCTCGCGTCGGTCGGGTCGACGAGCACCTGGCCGCCGTCACCGCTGGCGACGTCGAACCAGCTCTGCGAGGCCGCCGACTTGCGGATGGTGCCGTTGTCCTGGGTGCCGCCCCAGACGCGGGCCGGGACGGTCGGCACGTTCGCGATCGACGTGAACTGCGCGATCTGCAGGTTCGTGCGGTGGGTGACCGCCGCGGTGGCCGGGTCGACGGTGCCGTCGAGGTTCTGCCAGGTGACGGCGCTGAGCGGGTCGGTCGCGTTCGGACGGCCGCCGCGGTCCTCGCTGTACCGGACGCCGCCGTCGTTGCCGACCAGCACGTGCGCCGGGTTCGCCGGGTCCACCGCGATCGCGTGGAAGTCGGGGTGCTGGTCCCAGCCGAGGTTCTTCCAGGTCTGGCCGCCGTCGTCGGAGCGGAAGATGCCGCCCGACCCGATGCCGTAGTTGAACTGGCCGGCCGCGTAGACGATGTCCGGGTTGTCCGGGTCGGCGAAGATCACGTTGTCGTACGAGCACTGCTCGCCGCAGTAGTCCTCCACCGAGTCGGCACCCTCACCGGCGGGCAGCACGAACCAGCTGGCGCCCTCGTTGGTGGACTTCCATACCCGCGCGGGCGTGTCACCGTCGGGTTGCGGGGTCGGGAAGCCGGCGTAGAGCACGGCGGAGTGACCGGCCGGGTGCGAGATGCCGAGCGCGTAGCGGGTCGCGGCCAGGCCTGAGCCGCTGGGAGCCGGGATGCCGTTCATGATCGGCGCCCAGTGCGCCCCGCCGTCGGTGCTCTTGTAGATCGCGTCCTGCCAGAACGAGGCGTAGAGGATCCTCGGGTTCCGCGGGTCGATCTCGAGGTCGGTGGCGCCGTTCGACTCGGACTTCGCCTCCTTGAGCAGCGTCCACGTCGTACCGCCGTTCGTGGACTCCCAGATGCCGTAGCGGGAGTGCACGGGCGGGGTGGTACGGCGGGCGCCGCCGCGGCCGCGCAGGATCGCGGCGTACAGGTGGTCGGCGTTGCCCGGGTCGACCACCAGGGCGGACGTCGCGACGCCTTCGAAGTAGTCGCCGGACACGTGCGTCCAGTGCTGGCCGCCGTCGGTCGACTTCAGCACGCCGTTGCCGAAGTAGCTGTCGCCGGACAGCGCACCCTCACCGGTGCCGGCGTACACGACCGTGTCGTCCGACGGCGCGATCGCGAGCGCGCCGATCGCCAGCGACGGCAGGTCGTCGGTCTTCGCCGACCAGGTACCGGTGGCCGGGTCGTACAGCCAGATCCCGCCCTGGGCGCCGCCGAGGATGAACTGGCCGTTGCTGGGCCGGATGGCGAGCGCGCCGATGCGGCCGGACATCGCGGAGAAGATCGGGGTGCTGCGGGTGACCTGGACGATCGGGTTCGGCCCGAGGCCGGTCCAGGCGCTGTCGAACGTGACCGGCCCCTGGCTCGGTGCGCCCTGCTTGCGCATCAGGGCGGCCTGGCGGGCCGCGGCCGCGCGGAGCGCGCCGGCCTGCTGGTTGTCGAGGATCTGGTCGCCGGCGGTGCGCCTGCTCATGAAGAACAGGTCCCGCTCCAGGAGGGCTTGCTCGTCCTCCTCACTGACCCGCGGGGGTGCGGAGCCCGGCTTGTACGCCGGGGTGTCGTCGTCCGGTGCGCCGCTCGCCGTACCCGGCGGCGCCAGCACCAGACCCGTCACCAGAAGCGCGGAACCCAGTGTGGCGACGATGGTCCGAACCCGCCCTGACCTCATCTCGTGCTCCTCCCCAGACGCACCTAAGAGGCCCGGCGGCCCCCAACGCCGAGTAGGGCACCGACCACAAAAGTTGTCAAGACTTTCGGCGTGAAGGGAAACCCTTGTCGGCTACTGGGTCACGCGGTAGACGTCGAAGACACCCTCGACGGAGCGGACGGCCTTCAGCACGTGCCCGAGGTGGGTCGGATCGCCCATCTCGAAGGTGAAGCGGGACTTGGCGATCCGGTCCCGTGTCGTGGTCAGCGCCGCCGACAGGATGTTCACGTGGTAGTCGGACAGCACCCGGGTGATGTCGGACAGCAACCGCGCCCGGTCCAGCGCCTCGACCTGGATCGCGACCAGGAACAGCGACTGCGCGGTCGGAGCCCACTCCACCTCGACGATCCGCTCCGGCTGGGTCTTCAGGCTCTCCACGTTCGAGCAGTCCGCGCGGTGCACGGACACGCCGGCGCCGCGGGTGATCCAGCCGACGATGTCGTCACCCGGCACCGGGGTGCAGCAGCGGGCCAGCTTCACCAGCACGTCGGAGGTGCCCTTGACGATGACACCCGCGTCGCCGCGCGCGGTGCGCCGGCGGCGCTCCCGGACGGCCGGCAGCCGCATCCCCTCGGCCAGGTCCTCGGCCGCGCCCTCCTCGCCGCCGTACGTGTCGATCAGGCGTCGTACGACGGCCTGGGCGCTGACGTGGCCCTCGCCGACCGCGGCGTACAGCCCGGTCACGTCGGGGTACTTCAGCGAGTTCGCGACCGCGGTGAGGGTCTCGTGCGACAGCAGCCGCTGCAGCGGCAGGCCCTCCTTGCGCAGTTGCCGGGCGATGGCGTCCTTGCCCTGCTCGATCGCCTCGTCGCGGCGCTCCTTGGAGAACCAGTGCTTGATCTTGTTGCGTGCCCGCGGGCTCTTGACGAACGTCAGCCAGTCCCGCGACGGCCCGGCGCCCTGCGCCCGCGACGTGAAGACCTCGACGACGTCGCCGTTCTCCAGCGTGGACTCCAGCGGCACCAGCCGGCCGTTCACCCGGGCGCCGATACAGCGGTGCCCGACCTCGGTGTGGATGGCGTAGGCGAAGTCGACCGGGGACGAGCCCATCGGCAGCGCCATCACGTCGCCCTTCGGCGTGAAGACGTACACCTCGGACTGGTTGATCTCGAACCGCAGCGAGTCCAGGAACTCCGACGGGTCGGAGGTCTCGCGCTGCCAGTCGACCAGCTGCCGGACCCACGGCATGTCGTTCGGGCTGGCCGTCTCGGCCGCCGGCGCGCTGCCGCGCGGCTCGGGCGCGGCCGCCGACGGGTCCTCCTTGTACTTCCAGTGCGCGGCGATGCCGTACTCCGCCTTGCGGTGCATCGCGAACGACCGGATCTGCAGCTCCACCGGCTTGCCCTCGGGGCCGATCACCGTCGTGTGCAGCGACTGGTACATGTTGAACTTCGGCATCGCGATGTAGTCCTTGAACCGGCCCGGCACCGGGTTCCACCGCGCGTGCAGCACGCCGAGGGCGGCGTAGCAGTCCCGGACCGAGTCGACCAGCACCCGGATCCCGACCAGGTCGTAGATGTCGCCGAACTCCCGCCCGCGCACGATCATCTTCTGGTAGATCGAGTAGTAGTGCTTCGGCCGGCCGGTCACGGTCGCCTTCACCTTGGCGGCGCGCAGGTCGTCGTGGACCTGGTCGATCACCTTGGCGAGGTACTCGTCGCGGGACGGCGCGCGCTCGGCGACCAGCCGCACGATCTCGTCGTACACCTTCGGGTGCAGGGTCGAGAACGACAGGTCCTCGAGCTCCCACTTGATCGTGTTCATACCGAGCCGGTGCGCCAGCGGGGCGTAGATCTCCAGCGTCTCCCGCGCGGTGCGCTCCTGCTTGTCCTGCCGCACGTACTGCAGGGTGCGCATGTTGTGCAGCCGGTCGGCCAGCTTGATCACCAGCACCCGGATGTCCTTGGCCATCGCGACGACCATCTTGCGGATCGTCTCGGCCTGCGCCGACTCGCCGTACTTGACCTTGTCCAGCTTGGTCACGCCGTCGACGAGCATGGCGATCTCTTCGCTGAAGTCCTTGGTCAGCTCGCCCAGCGTGTACGGCGTGTCCTCGACCGTGTCGTGCAGCAGCGCCGCGCACAGCGTGGGGGCGGTCATGCCGAGCTCGGCGAGGATGGTGGCGACGGCGAGCGGGTGCGTGATGTACGGGTCGCCGCTCTTGCGCATCTGGCCGGCGTGGTACTTCTCCGCGGTGCGGTAGGCGCGCTCGATCATGCCGAGGTCGGCCTTCGGGTGGGTCGCGCGGACCACCCGGAACAGCGGTTCGAGCATCGGCGCCCGGTTGGGATGCCGGGCGCCGCCGAGACGTGCTAGCCGGGCCCGCACCCGGGCCGGCGCGATCCGGGGACTCTGCCCCGCCGGCGACGACGTCGCGGCATGCCGCGGTCCCTTCGGCACGGGCTTGGGCGGCTGGCTCTGCGCGGCCGGAGGCTGCCCCTTCGCCGCGGGCGGCCGGTTCTTCGCGCCCGGCGGCGTCGCCTGCGGCCGGGCCGGAGGCTGCGCCGTGCCGGGCGCCGGCGAGGCCTGCGCAGGCGGAGCCTGAGCCGGTGGGACCGGTGGCTGGGGCTGCGGTTGTGCCTGCGCGCGAGGCGGCTGGCCCTGCGGGCGGGGAGCCTGGGGCTTGGGCGCCGGGGCGGACCGGGGCGACGCGGCGGGCGCGCGCAGGGACTCGGCCGGTACGACGTTCGGTACGGCCGATCGCATCGCCGGGTCGTCACCCACGCTGTCTCCCTTCACCGGAGACCATCCAGTCTAAGCGCGCCCCCCAACCACCGCGTGACCCCCTGTGCACAACCTCACTTCCCCGCGCGGCCGCCCACCCCTCCCCTGCCGATCATCGGTCGGTTACCGACGATCTGTGGAAAACCGGGGTGAGCGCTGAGCCGCCGCTCGCATGCTGTGCCGAGGGCCCTCCTCGACACCTCCGGACTGCTGCTCGGCGGCGATCCGTTCACCCGGCACGAGGCGGTCGCGCTGAACCTGATCGCGCCGGCGGACGCCGTGATCTGCCGCCGCAACGCCGCTCGGCTGTACGGCGTGGACGCACTGGCGTCGGAAACCGGCCGATGATCGGCAGCGGGAAGGGGGCAACCTCGGGAAGGGCTCCGGACCGCGGGGACGCCGGTTCCGCGGGACGGCGAGGGTCAGACGGTGAGGAGGGCGGTGAGGGGTTGGTCGCCGAGGCGCCGGCGGCCGGGGAGGAAGGACAGCTCGATCAGGACGGCGGTGCCGATGACGGTGGCGCCGCAGCGCTCGAGCAGCGCCGTACAGGCCTCGACGGTGCCGCCGGTGGCGAGGACGTCGTCGACGATCAGGACCCGCTCGCCCGGCGTGAGGGCGTCGCGGTGCACCTCGATGACGGCCTCGCCGTACTCCAGCTCGTACGACGCCTGGTAGGTGGCCGCGGGTAGCTTGCCCTCCTTGCGGACCGGTACGAAACCCGCGCCGAGCGCGAGAGCGACCGGTGCCGCCAGGATGAACCCGCGGGCCTCGATCCCGACCACCTTGTCGACCAGGACCGCGCCGGACTCGTCGCGTCCGGCGTCGGCCAGGGCCTCGACGACGGTGTGGAACGCGCCGTGGTCGGCGAGCAGCGGGGTGATGTCCTTGAACACCACCCCCGGCTTCGGATAGTCCGGGACGTCGCGGATCCGCGTGCTCAGGACCTCCGCGAGCGACTCCGTCATCGGACCGGCGTCACTTCCCGCGCTTGGACCGCGGCTTGCGGCTCGGCTGCGGGCGTCGCGCGGACGAGGTGTTCATCGGCCGCGGCGCGGACAGCGTGATGCTGCCCGCCGTCGGGCGCTCCGGCTTCTCGGCCGGGGCGTCCTGCGGCCCGTCCGAGGCGGTGGCCGCCTTCGCGGTCGCCGCCGGCGCGCCGGCCGTGGCGGGCACCGCGTCCTGGACACCCGCGCGGGCACGCACCCGGCGGCTCAGTGCGCGCATCGCGGGCTCGCGCTCCTTGAAGATCGCGAGCAGCGACGGGGCGATGAAGATCGACGAGTACGCACCGACCGCGATACCGACGAACAGCGCGAGCGACAGGTCCTTCAGCGGGCCCGACCCGAGCACCCAGACGCCGACGAACAGGATCGCGCCGACCGGCAGCAGCGCGATCAACGTGGTGTTGACCGACCGCACGATGGTCTGGTTGACGGCCAGGTTCGCCGCGTCGCTGTAGGTGTACCGGTTCGACGCCGCGATCCCGCGGGTGTTCTCCCGGACCTTGTCGAACACGACGACGGTGTCGTACAGCGAGTAGCCGAGGATCGTCAGCACGCCGATGACCGTCGCCGGTGTCACCTCGAACCCGCTCAGCGCGTACAGACCGATCGTGATCACCACGTCGTGCACCAGCGCGATCAGCGCCGCCGCCGACATCTTCGGTTCTCGGAACGCCAGCCAGATCACGAAGAACACGATCACTATGAACACGATCAGCGCGGTGATCGCCTTGTTGGTGATCTGACCACCCCAGGACGCGCCGATCTGCGAGTAGTCGACCGATGTGTCGCCCGACTTGTTCGCGATGGCGGTGCGGACCTTCGTCAAGCCGTCCTGGTCCAGCGGCTTGGTCTGCACCCGGACCTGCTTGTCGCCGATCGTGGTGACGACCGGCTCCTGCGCGCCCTCGACGTGCGTGGCGCGGACGAGGCTACGGAAGTCCTCGACGGTGGAGTGGGTGACCTTCACGTTGGCGATGAAGTCCACGCCGCCCTTGAACTCGATGCCGAGCGACAGGCCGCGGATCGCCAGCGAGGCGATCGCGATCAGCACCAGCGTGATCGAGACACCGAACCACAGCCTGCGGTGGCCGATGAAGCTGTACGACGCCTCGCCGCGGTAGAGCTTGGCTCCCAGAGATCCGAGCTTCGACATCAGGCCTCCCCTCCAGCGGTACGGGCACGTCGGCGCCACGGGCCCATCTGCCCGGGCAGTCGTTCGACACCGAGGTGCTTCGGGTCGAGACCGGACAGCGGGTGGCCGTGTCCGAAGAAGTCGGTGCGCGACAGCACCGAGATGAACGGCTTGGTGAAGAAGAACACCACGAACAGGTCGATGATCGTCGTCAGGCCGAGCGCGAACGCGAAGCCCTTCACGCCGCCGACGGCGAGGACGTACAGCACGATCGCGGCGAGCAGCGTGATCGAGTCCGCCGCGATGATCGTGTGCCGTGCCCGGGTCCAACCGGTCTCCACGGCGGCGCGCAGGCTGCGGCCTTCGCGGATCTCGTCGCGCAACCGTTCGAAGTAGACGACGAACGAGTCGGCGGTGATACCGATCGCCACGATCAGGCCGGCGATACCGGCCAGGGTCAGCGTGAAGCCGATCCACTTGCCCAGCAGCACGACCAGCGAGTACGTCAGCGCGGAAGCCACGCCCAGCGACAGGACGACGACGATGCCGAGGCCGCGGTAGTAGAGGAAGGAGTACGCGACCACGACGGCCAGGCCGATCAGGCCGGCCAGGATGCCGGCGTGCAGCTGGTCGCTACCGAGCTGCGGCGAGATGTTCTGCACCTCGGACGGCTCGAACGACAGCGGCAGCGCGCCGTACTTCAGCACGTTGGCCAGGTCGCGGGCATCGCTCTCGGAGAACTGGCCCTCGATCTGCGCCTTGCCGTCGAGGATCGGGTTCTTCACCGACGGCGCCGACATCACCTTGGCGTCGAGGACGATCGCGAAACGGTTCTGGCCGTCGGGCTTCTGGGACAGGAACGTCGTCGCCGTGCCGAACTTCTTGCCGCCCTGGCTGCTGAACTCCAGGAAGACCATCCAGCTGAACTGGTTCTGCGGCACTCCGGCGTACGCGTTCGACAGGTCGCGGCCCTCGACCACCGCGGGACCGAGCAGGTACTTGAACTGCCCGTCCTCGTCGCAGGTGATCATCGGCTTCTCGGCGACGTCGGCCGGCTTCGGCTGCGCGCAGGTGTACGCCTGGAACGCGGCCGTGGTCGCGGCGTCCGGCTGCCACTGCAGCGGGTCACCGGTCACCGGCGGCGTGGTCTGGGTCGGCGTGGCGGTCGGCGTGGTCGACGGCTTCGGCGTCGTCGCGGTCGGCGTCGTGGCCGACTTCGGGTCGGTCTGCAGCGTCACCGCGGACGGCTTCGAGGTGGCCGGAGCCTTCGGGTCGGTCTGCAGGGTGACCGGGTTCGGCGTCGCGGCTGCCGGCGCGCCGCCACCGCTCGGAGTGGCCGAGGAGGCCGACCCGGACGGCTTGGCGGTGGACTTGCTCGACGGCGTGGACGACGGGGTCGACGAGGGCTTGCCGGTCGGCGTGGTGGTGGGCGTCGGAGTGGTCGTCGGCACCGGGGTGCCGACGGTCTCGGCGTACACCACGCGGAACCGCAGCTGCGCGGTCTCGCCGACCTGGCGGACCAGCTTCTCCTGGTTCACCCCGGGAACCGCCACGACGATGTGGTCGGAGCCCGAGGTGGTGACCTCGGCCTCGCTGATGCCCGCGCCGTTCACGCGCTCGGAGATGATGTTCTTGGCTTCGGCCAGGTTCTCCGGGGTGACCTTCTCGCCCTCTTTCTCGGTCTTGGCGGTCAGCGTGATCGTCGTACCGCCGCGAAGGTCGAGTCCCAGGTTGGGCTTCCAGAGCTTGGTCAGGGCCATCGTGCCGAACAGCAGGGCGAGCAGGATCGCCAGCGCGATCAGCGGGCGCCCTGGGCGGCTTGTCGTCGTTGCCACGTCGGTCGTTTTCCTTGCCTGTATGGAGGCTCTAGCCGGTTACGGCGGCTCAGTGCTCGGTGTGCGTGGGCGGGTTGCGAGGCTTGTCGTCCGGCTCGACGACGTCGGTCACCACGTCCGTGCCGGCGTCGCTGACGTCCGCGTCCTCCTCAGCGTCGTCAACGGACGCGTCGTCCGCGTCGTTCCCGCCGAGGGCGGTCTCCCGGTCGTCGAGCACCTGGCCGATCGCCGGCCGCACGAACCGGACGGACACGCCGGGCGCGACCTCGAGCACGACGAACTCGTCCTCGATCGCCTCGACCGTGCCGGCCAGGCCGCTGCTGGTCAGCACCCGGGTGCCGGGCTTGAGCGCGGCGACCACCTTCTGCTGACGGTCGCGCTGCTTGCGCTGCGCACGGTTCATGAACCAGAACAGGCCGACGATCAGCACCAGCGGGAGCAGGAACGTGGCAGCGGAGCCTCCACCGGAGGAGGCCATCGGCACAGCGGTCAACACCATCGGACTCAACACATTCCCTCATAGGAGACGACGCACAGTTCAACGTACGTCGTGGACACGGCGCGGCCGCCGGCAGGCCGGCCACCGGCGTAGCCTAACGTCCCGCGTCAAGCACGACGTGTGCACCCGCGGTATCGCCGCGAGATCGATACGTCAGTCGTCGAACAGGGTGTCGGCGAAGGTCGCGGACTTCGGAACGGTCAGCCCGAGATGCCGCCAGGCGGCCGGTGTGGCGACCCGCCCGCGGGGCGTCCGGGCCAGGTAGCCGGACCGCACCAGGAACGGCTCGGCGACCTCCTCCACCGTCTCGCGCTCCTCGCCGACGGCGACCGCGAGCGTCGACAGCCCCACCGGACCGCCGCCGAACCGCCGGCACAGCGCGTCCAGCACCGCCCGGTCCAGCCGGTCCAGCCCCTGCCGGTCCACCTCGTACAGCTCCAGCGCGGAGCGCGCCAGCTCGAGCGTCACCACCCCGTCGGCCCGTACCTCGGCGAAGTCCCGCACCCGGCGCAGCAGCCGGTTCGCGATCCGGGGCGTGCCGCGCGAGCGGGAGGCGATCTCCTTCGCGCCGTCCGGCCGGACGGTGACCTCCAGCAGCGCCGCCGAGCGGTTGACGATCCGCTCCAGCTCGGCCGCGTCGTAGAACTCCAGGTGCGCGGTGAACCCGAACCGGTCGCGCAGCGGCCCCGGCAGCAGCCCGGCCCGGGTGGTCGCGCCGACCAGGGTGAACGGCGGGATCTCCAGCGGGATCGCGGTCGCCCCCGGGCCCTTGCCGACGACGACGTCGACCCGGAAGTCCTCCATCGCCATGTAGAGCATCTCCTCGGCGGGCCGCGACATCCGGTGGATCTCGTCGAGGAACAGCACCTCGCCCTCGTTCAGCCCGGACAGGATCGCGGCCAGGTCGCCGGCGTGCTGGATCGCCGGACCGCTGGTCACCCGCAGCGGCGCCGACATCTCGGCGGCGATGATCATCGCCAGCGTCGTCTTGCCCAGCCCGGGCGGGCCGGACAGCAGCACGTGGTCGGGCGGGCGCTGCCGGCCGCGCGCCGCGTGCAGCACCAGCTCCAGCTGCTCGCTGACCCGGCGCTGCCCGCCGAACTCGGCGAGGGTCCGCGGCCGCAGCGCGGCCTCGATGGTGCGTTCCTCCGGGTCCGCGTCGCTCGATGTGAGCGGCCGCACGTTGTCGTCGTACGACGATGAGCTCATCGCGGCCTCACGCCTTCGACAGCGTGCGCAGGGCGGCGCGCAGCAGCTCGGGGACGGCCGGGTCGGTGTCCTGCGCGGCCAGCGGCTCGACCGCTGTCACCGCCTCCTCGGCGTCGCGCGCGGACCAGCCGAGGCCGACCAGGCCGGCGTGCACCTGGTCCCTCCAGGCCGCGCCGGCCACGGCGAGGGGACGGCCGGCGACCGTCTTGGACGGAGCGCCGATCTTGTCCTTGAGCTCCAGCACGATCCGCTGTGCGCCCTTCTTGCCGATGCCGGGCACCTTCACCAGCGCGGCCAGGTCCTCGGTGGCAACGGCGTGCCGGATCTGGTCCGGGCTGAGCACGGCGAGCGCGGCTTGCGCCAGCCGCGGCCCGACCCCGGACGCGGTCTGCAGCAGCTCGAACAGCGTCCGCTCGTCGTCGTCGGCGAACGCGTACAGCGTCAGCGAGTCCTCGCGCACCACCATCGAGGTGTGCAGCGTGGTCTCCTGCCCGGGCCGCAGCCCGGCCAGCGTGCCCGGGTGGCAGTGCAGCAGCAGGCCCACTCCCCCGACCTCGACAACGCAGCTGTCCAGCCCGATGGCGGCGACCGGGCCGCGCACGAACGCGATCATCGTCGTCCTCCCTGACTTGCCATGGCCTGCTCCAACCGGCTCGCGACCCCGCCGCGCCGAACGTGTGTTCGACACCCTAGTCGTTACCCGATCAGCGCCGGCGGACGACGCGCCGCCCCCTTCCGGCCGTCGATGCCCGCGAACGAGAGATCGTGACTAAGTGCAACCAGTTATAGACACAGAGTAATCGCGCGTCTACATTGGCCGTACTGCTTCGAGGGGTGGCTCACTGCCTACCGGTGGGCAACGTCGCGCCCCGATACGGAAGCAGTCGGTATGCCGGCACACCCGGCTGACGACAAGGGGATGGGAATGGAAGCAGTAGCGGCAACTTCGTGGGTCACTGACGGAAACTGCCACATCCGGGTCTACACCGGAGACGGCGAGGGGCAGCTCCTCGAGCGCTGCTGGGATGGAGAGGACTGGTACACCGGGGCGTTCTCCGGCTCGGGGCTGCAGGTCGCGGCGACATCCTGGGTCTTCGGAGGAACGCTCAAGCTCCGGATCTACGCCGCCCAGGCGAACGGAAGCATCGTCGAGAAGTGCTGGGACGAGGGCGGCAGCGGCTGGTACACGGGCGGGTATTCCGGCCAGGGCGAGGTCGTGGGCGCAACCTCGTGGACGACGTCGGACGGTTTCTCGATTCGCGTCTACACCACCGACGCCGACGGCAAGACCACGGAGCAGTGCTGGGACAGCAGCACCGGCTCCTGGTACGTCGGGGCGTACACGGGCTGACCGACTGTCCGCGAACCCAGGGAGGGCGGCACCGACACAGGCGGTGCCGCCCTTCTGGCATGACGCAGCTGTTCACCCGCACGGCGGCTTCTGGGCTGAAGCCTTCTGCGCGGCGACTGCCTGCTCGAGCCGGTCCGCCACCCCGCCGCGCCACACGTGGCAGATCGCGAGCGCCAGCGCGTCCGCGGCGTCGGCCGGCGTCGGCCGCTCGGCCAGCCGCAGGATCCGGGTCACCATCGCGGTGACCTGATTCTTGTCGGCCCGCCCCGAGCCGGTCACGGCGGCCTTCACCTCGCTCGGCGTGTGCAGCGCGACCGGCAACCCGCGCCGGGCGGCCACCACCATCGCCACCGCGGCGGCCTGCGCCGTACCCATCACCGTCCGGACGTTGTGCTGCGCGAACACCCGCTCGACCGCGACCGCGTCCGGCCGGTGCTCGGTGATCCAGCCGTCGACCGTCTGCTCGATCAGCACCAGCCGGCGGGCGACGTCCAGCTCGGCCGGGGTGCGGACGACGCCGACCGCCACGAGGGCCGGCGGCCGCCCGACGGTCCCGTCGACCAGGCCGAGCCCGCACCGGGTCAGCCCCGGGTCGACGCCAAGCACCCGCACATCACACCTCCGAACGTGTGTTCGACACCCTAACGGCAGCCGGCCGGACGGGTGCGCGTGACGCGCCGACCGGGCGTTACTCACCCGGGTGCTCGCACAGGAACGGCTCACCGTGGCCGCCGGAGTGGTACTCGTACGACGTCCCGCCGTGCTCGAGCACGATGCGCTGACCGTCTTCGAGCATCTGGGTGTAGGCCATGCCCGGCTCCGGGCAGCCGAGGCTCCCGTCGGGCCAGGTGACCTCCTCGACGCTCACCACCGAGATCGCGTCCGAGCCGACACCGAGGCGGCGCGCGAGATCGGCGACCGCGTGCGCGGCCGGGGTGCCGGGTGACGGCGTGGCGGTACGACGGGTCATGGCGTCCACGTCTACCGCGTCCGGCGGCCGGGACCAAGAGGGACACTGTGACGACCGGGGAGATGAGGCCGATGCGTATCGAGCTCACACTGGACTGCAACGACCTGGACGCCCAGGCGCGGTTCTGGGCGGCGGCCCTCGGCCGTACGCCGTCCACGGTCGTCGCCGGCCGCTACGTCGCGCTGGACCCGGCCG
>DASXRB010000956.1:0-6399 GCA_036506875.1 Kribbellaceae bacterium
GGAGGGCCAGCCGATCCTGGGCTCGATCAAGGAGCAGGGCAGCTGGAAGACGCCGGTACAGCCCACCACCGCCGAGTCCCGCGTGTTCCACATCCGGGCCAGGGCCGTGATGGCCGAGGTGAAGGTCAAGCGCGGCCCGAGTCCGAAGGCGCGCCTGCAGGCCCGGCTAGGACAGTGACTCCCGCGTCGAGCGCCAGGCAGCGAGCAGCTCCGCCTCCCGCTCGTCGCTCATCGGCGGGACCCGGTACGGCGTCTCGCCGCTCGCCGTCAGCTCGCTGATCCAGGCCGCGGTGTCGCGGATCGTGTCCGCGACCGGCCGCACCGGCATCCCTGCGGCCAGCGCGGCGGCGTTCGACATCGCCATCACGTGCTCGGTCTCGCCCTCGCTCCACAGCGGCAGCCACACGTTGCCGCCCGGCCGCGGCCGCGCGCCCTCCTCCTTCAGCCACGCCGCGTCGACCCAGACCAGCTCGGTGCCCTCCGGCCCGACCGCGGCCACGACGTCGTCGAGCATGTCGCCGAACGTGTAGCCCGCCGTCGTACCGATCGAGTTGAACGCGCCCGTCGTGCCCTGCTCGGCGAGGTTCACGACCAGCGCCGCCTGGTCCCGCGCGTCGACCAGCTGGATCGGCGCGTCCCGCGGCCCCGGCGCCAGCACCTCGCCGCCGCGCCCGATCCGGTCCACCCAGCGGGTGAACCGCCCGGTCGGGTCGAACGGTCCCACGACGTACGTCGGCCGCACGATCGCGAGACTCCCGTCCGATGCCTGCGCCGCCCGTTCGCACTCCACCTTGAGCCCGCCGTACGTCTCCGCGGTGACCTCCTCGGTGCTCTTGTCCGCCAGCTCCACGAGCGGGCTGGACTCGTCGGCACCCGGCCCGGCGGGGTCGTCGTACACGCTGACCGTCGAGATGAACACGTGGTGCCCGCCGCGCCCGCCGAGCGCGCCGGCGATGGTGCGCACCTGGCGCGGGACGTACGCGCTGACGTCGATCGTCGCGTCGAACGACCGCCCGTCCAGCGCCTTCGCCACCGCCCCGGCGTCGTTCCGGTCGGCCAGCAGGTGCTCGGCCTCACCGAATAGCCCCGCGCCGGTCTGCCCCCGGTGCAGCAGTGTCAGCTCATGCCCGCGCCCGAGCGCCTCCGCCACGATGTGCCGCCCGACGAAACTGGTCCCACCGATCACGAGGATGCGCATGCCCGCACCCTAGGCCAGTGCTCAAGATCCGGCCGAGGGCAGTGGCTCGGCCGCGCCCCCGAGTTGAGCGCCGTACGCGCCGGCCGTGAACCGAAGCCAGCCGGCGAACCCCTCCAGGTCTCGGACCTGACCGGAGAACACCTGGATACGCTTGCAAACCCCGTGGCCGCGGGGCTTCACGCTGACATACGTGAATCCTGGTATCGGGTGTCGCACGTCGATGCGCTCGACATCGGTCCAGCGCATGCTCCAGCGGCCGAAATGGATACCGGCCGCGTCGACGACGAGACGCGGAGGCAGCGCGATCAACATCGCCAGGGTCACACCGAGCGTTCCGCAGACCAGCGGTGCGCAGAGGCCGTTCACCCAGTCCCAAGCACTCCAGGGCCGGTGGTCCACAAGCGCGCCTTCCAGGGCCATCGGGACGCTGCCCAGCAGTCCGGCGATCACCCCTAACCGCAGCCCGAAATTGACGCGCCGCAGTGGGATGACCACCCAGCCGCGCTGGGCGAGGTCAGCTGTCCATCCGGCCGGACCCACGATGAGTGTCATGTCAGGATTGTGCGGCTGCGGAGGGCCAGACCTCGGTGCGCGTCGGCGGGTCGGCGCCCGGGCGGGTGCAGGTGATCGCGGCAGCACGGGCGGCCGCGCCCAGCACATCGGCGACATGCGGCTCGGCGCCGGCCAGCCGGGTGCGTCCGAGCAGGTCGTGGCCGTAGAGGCCGGCGATCAGAGCCGACATGAACGAGTCGCCCGCACCCACGGTGTCGACGACCGTCACAGCCGGAGCAGGCACCCGGACCGTGCCACCTGCGGTGACTCCGAGGGCGCCCTCGCCGCCGAGGGTGACGACCACACACCGGGTCCGGTCGCCGAGCAGGCCGGCCGCCACCTCCTCGGCCGTGCGGCCCGGCTGCAGGAAGCCGCAGTCCTCGTCGCTGAGCTTCACCAGGTCCGCGTACGACGCGAGCTCGCGCACCGCCGACCAGGCCTGGTCTGCGTCCGGGGTGATCGACGGTCGCGCGTTCGGATCCAGCAGCACCGTGACCGGCGCGTCCGCGAGCGAGCGGACGAACTCGCGCACCGCCTCCGCACCCGGCGCGAGCACGGTCGCGATCGAGCCGGTGTGCACCGCGACGCAGCCGTCCGGCAGGCGCAGCGCCGGCGGGCGCCAGTCGATGTCGAACGCGTACGACGCCACGCCGTCGGCGTCGAGCGTCGCCGTCGCGGAGGCGGTACGCGCCGTCGGGTCGACCGCCCCGGACGCGAGGTGGACGCCGTTGTTCGCGAGGTGCTTGGCCACCAGCACGCCGTACACATCGGTGCCGAAACGGGTCGCGAGCTCGACCGGGACGTCCAGCCGGGCGAGGCCGACGGCGACGTTGGCGGGTGATCCGCCGGGCGTGGCGTGGCCCTCGACGACGTCGACCAGGGCCTCGCCGATGACGAGCACGGGTGCTGTCATGGCGTCAGCGTGCGTGCTCGAAGTCGATGGCGGAGTACGCGCGCAGCTTCGACAGCTGGTGCTCGCTCTCGATGCTGCGGATCGTGCCGCTGCGCGAGCGCATCACCAGCGAGTGGGTGCGCGCGATCGAGCTCCGGTAGCGCACCCCGCGCAGCAGCTCGCCGTCGGTGATGCCGGTGGCGACGAAGAAGCAGTCGTCGCCGCTGACCAGGTCGTCGGTGGTCAGCACCCGGTCCAGGTCGTGGCCGGCGTCGATCGCCTTCTGCCGCTCGTCGTCGTCACGCGGCCACAGCCGCCCCTGGATCAGGCCGCCCATGCACTTCATCGCGCAGGCCGCGATGATTCCCTCCGGCGTACCGCCGATCCCGACCAGCATGTCCAGCCCGGTGTCCGGCCGGGCCGCCTCGACCGCACCGGCGACGTCGCCGTCGGAGATGAACTTGATGCGGGCGCCGGTGTCGCGGATCTGCCGGGCCAGTTCCTCGTGCCGCGGCCGGTCGAGCAGTACGACGGTGACGTCGTCGACGCTCGAGCCCTTCGCCCTGGCGACCCGCTTGATGTTCTCCGAGACCGGCAGCCGGATGTCGACCACGTCCGCCGCCTCCGGCCCGACGGCCAGCTTCTCCATGTAGAACACCGCTGACGGGTCGTACATGCTGCCGCGCGGCGCCACCGCCATCACCGCGATGCCGTTGTTCATGCCCTTGGCCACCAGCGTGGTGCCGTCGACCGGGTCGACCGCGACGTCGCACTCCGGCCCGTCGCCGGAGCCGACGTGCTCGCCGTTGTACAGCATCGGGGCGTTGTCCTTCTCGCCTTCGCCGATCACCACCACCCCGCGCATCCCGACGGTGCCGATCAGCGTGCGCATCGCGTTCACCGCCGCGCCGTCGGCTCCGTTCTTGTCGCCGCGGCCGACCCAGCGGCCCGCCGCCATCGCCGCGGCCTCGGTCACCCGGACCAGCTCGAGCGCCAGGTTGCGGTCCGGCGCGTGCTCGTCGACCTCGAGGTGGGCCGGTGGTGTCGTGGGGTCGGTCATGGCGAGATCCTAGTCAACCGCGAGACTTGCCCCATGGCCGGTGAGCAGCAGACGAGCACTCGACAGGAGGACCGGGCGAAGTACCGCACGGTGAAGAACACGATCTGGGGGCTGCTGGCCTGCCTGGTGGTGGTCTTCGCGATCTACGGCCTGGCGTACCGGCCGCACCCCGAGCAGGTCCGCGCGATCGACTACAGCTCACAGCTGGCCGAGGCGCGCAGGCTCGCGCCGTACGACGTGTTGGCGCCCACCCCGATGCCGCAGGGCTGGCAGGCCACCAGCGCCCGCGCCGGCGCCGAGCCCGGCAAGCCGTTCACCTGGCACCTGGGCGTCGTCACCGCCGACCGCACGTACGTCGGCCTCGAGCAGTCCAACGGCCCCGTCGCCGCCGTCATCACCGACAAGCTCGGCCCCGTCCACGACGACGGCACCTCGACGGTCGCCGGCACCCCCTGGCAACGCGAGGCCCTCGAAGACCGCGACGAACGAGCCCTCGTCCGCACAGCGAACGGCGTAACCACCATCATCACCGGCACCGCCCCCTACCCCGCCCTGGAACAATTCGCCGCCACCCTCCACTAACCCATCGTCGGGCCCTTCTGACCCGGCGTGTCGCCGTCCATCGGGCCTTTCTGTCCAAGATGGCTCGCGGGAGGGCGGTGGAGGAGGGGAGTCGTGGAGGGGAGTCGAGCGTTGGGTGGGGCCGCCAGGTCAGCCGGCGGTGGCCGACCAGCCGGACCAGGTGGTGACGGTGATCGCGATGACCGGGCCTCGGGGTGGGTCGGCCTCGTACTGGGGGTACTTCGCGACCAGCGATGCGATGGCGCCGGACCAGTCGTTGCCATCGGCAAGGATTTCGGCGCGGCCGTCGGCGCGGACCCACCACAGCCGGGTCCAGTCCTCGTCGTACAGATCGCACAGCACGGCGACGGCGGGGTTGGCGGCGATGTTGCGCAGCCGCTTCAGGTCGGTCGTCGACTTCGGCTTCTGGTCGACGGCGGTCACGACGAGGTCGCCCACGACCGCGAACGTCACCGGTACCAGGTGCGGTCTCCCGTCCGCGCCGGCCGTTGCCAGCCGGGCCACGCGTGCCGACGCCATCCGCCCCTGGCAGTCCCGCGTGGACAGTCTCATCGCGATCTCCATCTCGCCGAGCCACCCAGCCACCTGGAGCGGGACCGGCCGAGCTCGTCGAGGCGGTCGCGGAGGTCCGTCGTACCGGGGCCTGGTGGCAGGCGGTCGAGCAGGCGGCGGGCGGCTGCCGGGTCGACGTCGCCGTGGATGTCGTACGACGCTGCTTCGAGGGCGCGGAGGGCGAGATCCGGCCGGCGGCCGGCGTACCGTTCGATCAGTGGCGCCTTCAGCCGCCAGGGGACCGGGCCGGACACGTCCAGGAGGCGCGCGAGGCGCCGGTCGTCCGCGCCGGCGGTGAGGCGCGTCCACGCGTCGGTTACCTCGGACGGCGACTCGAACGGCCCGCACCACAGCCAGTACAGGACCGGGTTGGCGAGCCGGTCGTCCGGTACGTCGAGCAGCGCGCGGATCCGGTCCCAGAAGGCGTCGTCGTGCTCGCTGAAGCCGAGGTACATCAGGTTCGCGTAGCACGGCATCGCCCGGTACAGCGCGAATCCCAGCCGCAGGTCGCCGTCGACGAGGTCGGACAGCTCGTGCGGTACGTCGGCCAGGTCGTCCGGCCACACCTCCGCACCGCGCCGGCGCCCGGTCGTCGCGGCCGTCGCCCACGCGGCGCGGCACGCGCGCCGGAACCGGTCCGCGCCGACGTGCGCCATCAGCCTGTCGAGATCCACGCCTCCGACAGTGCCATACGCCGGGCCCGCTGCCCGGCGCGATCCGGTTGTCCCGGCGCCGCGTCAGGGGTCGATCCAGACCGTGTCACCGGCGCCGCCGGCCACCGCGAAGCCGAGGTCGCGGACGAGGTCGCGGGCGGTCGGCGGGACGCCGCGCACGTAGTGCGAGACCAGCAGCCGGCCGCCGGGCGCGACCAGGTCGTCGAGCGCGTGCCGCAGCAGGGCGGCGCGCTGGGCGGGTACGACGAAGTCCAGCAGCAGGTGCACGTGGTCGAACCGGCGGCCGTCCGCCGGCTTCCAGGTCAGGGCGTTGCCGACCTCGATGCGGTCGGCCCAGTGCGGCAGCCGGCGCCGGGCCAGGTCGACGAGCCGCGGGCCGATGTCCACGCCGTACGGCTCGATGGACAGACCGTGCTCGCCGGCCCAGCGTCGTACGCAGTCCATCAGGTGGCCGTTCGCGCAGCCCAGGTCGAGGAAGGTGCCGTCGGCAACGATCCCGTCGACGATCGTGCCGCGCCGGGCTCGCCACTCGGCCGGGCCGGCGCCCGAGCCGGAGCCGCCCTCGGCGGTCGTCGCGCGCAGGTAGGCCGGCTCGATCAGGCGCAGGTTGTCGGCGTGGTAGTCGTCCGGGGCCTGGGTGCGGAAGGCCTCGGCGGCATCGCGCACGAACCGGCCGAGCGCGGGAGCGCCGCCGTCGTCGAGCTGCGCGGCGAGCTTCTCGGCGGGCAGCTCGACCAGGTCGACGGGGACGTGCTCGCGGCGGCCGCGGTACGGCGCGCCCTCCAGGAACGCGTACAGGTGGCCGCCGGCGAGGGCGATCGGGCGCACCCGCTGGCGGAAGAAGCCGGCGGTCATCAGCCCGATCCGCAGCGTCGAGTCGAGCAGCCAG
>DASXRB010000957.1:0-6264 GCA_036506875.1 Kribbellaceae bacterium
GGCCGGACCGCCGCGGAGGAGTTCGTGCTGATGCCGCGGCTGGTGGTCCGTCGTAGCACCGGGCCGGTCCGGAGCGGCTGAGGCTCTCAGACCGGTGCATCGCCGGCGGTGGCCGTGAGCGGGACACCCGCTCGCCACTGGTGAGACCGAACGCCCGTCCGGGTCCACCCGCCGGATGTCGCCGGTTCACACCGAGAGGCACAGCCGGTCCGCGGCCGCGGCCGCGTCGAAGCACCGGGCGGCGTCGTCCGCGGTCATCGCGAACGGCTACTCGCACAGCACATGCTTGCCCGCGGCAAGCGCTCTGAGAGTCCACTCGGTGTGCATCGACACGGCAGCGCGACGTACACCGCGTCGACGTCGTCGCTGTGCAGCAGCTCGTCGGGCCCGCCGTGGACAGCAAGCCCCGTCGGACGTAGGTCATGCGGCCCTCGCGAGGGTGTCAGTCGTGGGTCGGGAAGCCGAGGTTCAGGCCGCCGTGGCTGGGGTCGAGCCAGCGCGACGTGACCACCTTGCCGCGGGTGAAGAAGTGCACGCCCTCCATGCCGTGCGCGTGGGTGTCGCCGAACAGGGAGTTCTTCCAGCCACCGAACGAGTAGTACGCCATCGGCACCGGAATCGGCACGTTGATGCCGACCATGCCGACCTCGACCTCGTTCTGGTAGCGCCGGGCGGCGCCGCCGTCGTTGGTGAAGATCGCCGTGCCGTTGCCGTACGGGTTCGAGTTCACCAGGTCCAGGGCTGCGTCGTACGACGGGACGCGGACGACCGAGAGCACCGGCCCGAAGATCTCATCGGTGTAGATCGACATCTCCGGCGTGACCTTGTCGAACAGCGTCGGGCCCAGCCAGAACCCGTTCTCGGCACCGTCGAACTCGTCGTCGCGGCCGTCGACGACCAGTTCCGCGCCCTCGTCCTGGCCGGCCGAGACGTAGCCGGTCACCTTGTCGCGGTGTGGCCCGGTCACCAGCGGGCCCATGTCGCAGCCGCGGGTGCCGTCGCCGGTCCGCAGCGTCGCCATCCGTTCCCTGATCTTGCCGACCAGCTCGTCACCGACCGGGTCGACCGCGACCACCGCGGAGATCGCCATGCAGCGCTCCCCCGCCGAGCCGAAGCCGGCGTTCACCGCCGCGTCAGCGGCCAGGTCGAGGTCGGCGTCCGGCAGCACCACCATGTGGTTCTTCGCCCCGCCGAGCGCCTGCACCCGCTTGCCGTGCGCCGTACCGGTCTCGTAGACGTAGCGCGCGATCGGGGTGGACCCGACGAACGACACCGACTTGACGTCCGGGTGCTCGAGCAGCCGGTCGACGGCCTCCTTGTCACCGTGTACGACGTTGACGACGCCGTCCGGGAGGCCGGCCTCCTTCCACAGCTCCGCCATCGCGTTCGCCGCCGACGGATCCTTCTCGGACGGCTTGATCACCACACTGTTGCCGCAGGCAACGGCGATCGGGACGAACCACATCGGCACCATCGCGGGGAAGTTGAACGGCGAGATCACCGCGCACACCCCGAGCGGCTGCCGGATCGAGTACACGTCGACCTTCGTCGAGACGCCCTCGCTGAACCCGCCCTTGAGCAGGTGCGGGATGCCGCAGGCGAACTCGATCACCTCCAGACCGCGGGTCACTTCGCCGACCGCGTCGGACAGCACCTTGCCGTGCTCGGCGGTGATCAGTGCGGCGATCCGCTCCTTGTCGGCGTTGACCAGCTCGCGGTAGGCGAACAGCACCTGGGTGCGCCTGGTCAGCGAGGTCTGCGCCCACGCGCGCCCGGCGTCGTAGGCGACCTTCACCACCTCGTCGACGGTCGCGGACGACGCGAAGTCGACGCGGCCGCTGACCTCCCCCGTCGCCGGGTTGTACACCTCGCCGGTTCGCTCGGCGACGCCGGTCCAGGGGCTGCCGCCCACCAGGTGGGTGATGCGCTTGACGTCAGTAGTCACGATGATTCCTCTGGTTGCTATCGGCTGTCACGGAGAGGCGAACGTCGGCGGGTTCGCCCAGGCCGAGAGGTACTCGGTGATCTTCTCGCGCATGAACGTGCTCGACTCGCGGGCGCGCTCCTCCCAGGCGAAGACGCAGGTGGTCACGATGCCGTCGAAGCCGGCCGCCTCGAGGCACGAGAAGAGCTCGTCGAAGTTCACCTCGCCCTGGCCGATGTCGAGATGCTGGTGCACCCGGACGGTGGACCCCGGCGGGTTGACGATGTAGCGCAGACCCGACGACCCGGTGTGGTCGAAGGAGTCCGCGACGTGGACGTTGGTGAGCAGGTCGCCGGCGTAGTCGATGATGCCCTTGGCGTCGTTGCCCATGTGGAAGGTGTGCGGTGCGCAGTAGAGGAAGCTGACCAGCGGGCTGTTGATGCCGCGGATCAGGTCCACCGCCGCCTTGCCGTCCTCCTCGAAGTCGTCCGGGTGCGGCTCCAGGACGAGCCTGACGCCCTCGGACTCGAAGACCGGCAGCAGCTCCTCCATCGAGCGCCAGAACTGCGACTCGCTGCGCGCCGCCTGCTCGGGGCGGCCGTTGAACTCCGAGTTCATCGTGTCGACGCCGAGGTCGGCGGTGATCCGGATCGCCCGTTTCCAGTAGCGCACGGCGGCCTGCCGCTCGTCCTCGTCGGGGCCGGACCACTTGTAGAGCGGCAGCACCGACGAGATGCCGACGCCGGCCGCGGACAGCTCCTTCTTGAACGCGGCCACCGTCGCGTCGTTCACCCGGGGGTGGTTGAAGAACGGCATGAAGTCTTCACGCGGCGAGAGCTCGATCCACGGGTAGCCGAGCTCGGCCACCAGCCGGGGCAGCTCGAGCAGCGGCGTACGACGGAACATGTACGGGTCGAGTGCGAGCTTCATGGGGTTCGATACCTCGCTAGTTCTTGGTGTAGAAGTCGGGACGTTCGCGCTGCGAGACGACCGTCCGGGTACCGGTCCGCAGTGCCTCCAGGCAGCTGTCGGACACGACCGCGGCGGCGTAGCCGTCCCACGCGCTCGGCCCGGTGAACCCACCCGCCGCCACCGCGTCGATCCAGTCCTGCAGCTCGACGTCGTACGCCCGGACGAATCGCTCGCGCCAGTCGGCCGGCACCCGGCCGCTGTACAGACCGTCCCGCTTCACGACCGCGCCGGCGGACTCGCTGAGCGCTACGGTGCCGTTCTCGCCGACCACCTCGCCGCGGATGTCGTACCCGTAGCGGATGTTCACCGACAGCTCGACGTCGACCAGCGCTCCGCCGGCCATCTCCAGCAGCACGATCAGCGGGTCGTGCAGATCCTCCCCGGCGTTGCTGCTGCGACGCGGCTTCAGCACGGAGGTGGCGACGACCTCCTCGTCGAACATCCACCGGACGAGGTCGATCTCGTGAATGGCCGAGTCGGTGATCATCATCTCGGTCGTGAAGCCGTACGGCGGCACCGACGGGTTGCGGTGCGCGCAGTGCATCAGCAGCGGCGCCCCGATCGCGCCGTCGTCGACCGCGGCCTTCACCGCCTGGTACGACGCGTCGTACCGGCGCATGAACCCGACCATCACGAGACGCCGGCCGCTCGCCACCTCGGCGTCCAGGATGCGCTGGCAGGCCTCCTGTGTGGTGGCCAGCGGCTTCTCGCAGAAGACCGGCTTGCCCGCCTCGATGGCGGCCAGCACGTACTCCTCGTGGGTCGCACCCCAGGAGGCGACCAGGACCGCGTCCACGTCGTCGTCGCGGATCAGCTCCTGCCCGGTCTCGAACACCCGGCAGTCGGGCACGCCGTCCGCCACCGACCGGGCGCGCGCCGGGTCCACGTCGGTGACCGCGACCACCTGTGCGCCCGAGAGGACCTGGGTGAGCCTGCGGATGTGGTCCTGCCCGATCATGCCCACACCGATGACACCGACCCGTACCGTCATCACTCGTCACCTCCGATGCCCACGCTACGCAGGTAGTCGTAGGTCCGCTGCGCGATGGGTTTCGGTACGTCGAAGTCGCACGGGTAGAGGTCCTGCTCGACGATCACGAAAATCTCCTCGCGGTCGAGCCCCCGCAGTGCGTCGGCGATCGGCTCGATCTTCGGCTCCGCGTTCGGCGGCTCCGCCATCACGCCGCGCTTGACGGCCTCGCCGAAGGGCAGGTCCTCCGCGTCGACCACCTTGATGATCTCCGGGTCGACCCCCTTGATGTGCACGAACCCGATGCGCTCCGTGTACTTGGTGATGAGCCCGGCGTTGTCGCCGTGGCGGTAGGCGAAGTGCCCGGTGTCGAGGCACAGCGACACGTACCGCGGGTCGGTGTCGTGCAGGAAGCGCTCGACCTGCTCCTGGGTCTCCACGTGCGTGTCCGCGTGCGGGTGGAACGCGGCGGTCAGGCCGTACTCCTCGCTGATCACCCGGCCCAGCTCGTTGTTCTGCCGGACGAGCGTGCTCCAGGCGTCCGTGTCGAGCTCCCGCGGTTCCCGCACCTCCGCCGTCTTCTCGTCCCGGTAGAAACCGGGGAGGACCACCATGAAGCGTCCTCCGACCGCGGTGACGAGCTCGGCGATCCGGCGGGCCTCGTCGAGGATGGACTTCCACTGGCCGGCATGCTGCAAGGGCGCGTAGATCGCCTGTCCCGACACCCTGAGCCCGCGCTTGTCCAGCTCTTCGGTCAGCTGTCCCGGGTCGGTGGGGAGGTAGCCGTACGGGCCCAGCTCCAGCCACGGGTACCCGACGTCGGCAAGCTCGTCGAGGAATCGCTGCCAGGGTGTCTGGAGGGGGTCGTCGGCGAACCAGACACCCCAGGAGTCAGGGCAGCTGCCCAGCCTGAGGCGAGGAACGCTCCGCGGGTTCGGAACGCTCTCGAAGTCGGTGGTGCTCATGCAGAAACGGGTCCTTCCGAGGTCTGTGGGGCGTGAGGATCCTGGACGGGTCGGTTGGCCGGCCCGGGCGGACCGGGCAACGCGGCGACCGCGTCTCAGGAACCGGCAGTCGGCTCGTGCGCGATGCCGAGCTCCTGCACCTCCTCCTCCAGCACGTGCGCCGCCGCCGCGGCCGCTGTGCCACCGGCCTGGAGCTCGTGGTGGAGCTCCTCGAGCTCGGCACCGCCGGCCATCTGCGCGGTGAGCTCGTCGCGGGTGATCTCGTCCTTCGCGTAGTAGCCGATCGACTTGCCGCGCTTGAGCAGCAGGAAGCGGTCGCCGACCGGGTAGGCGTGGTGCGGGTTGTGGGTGATGAAGATGACGCCGAGGCCACGCTCCCGGGCCTGCACGATGTACTTCAGCACCACGCCGGACTGCTTGACGCCGAGCGCGGCGGTCGGCTCGTCCAGGATCAGCACCTTCGCGCCGAAGTACACCGCACGGGAGATCGCGACACACTGGCGCTCACCGCCGGACAGCGTCCCGATGGGCTGGTCGACGTCGCGAAGGTCGATGCCCATGTCGAGCAGCTCCTTCTTCGTCGTCTTGCGCATGAAGTCGATGTCCAGGCGGCTGATCGGGCCGATCCTCTTGCGCACCTCGTTGCCGAGGAAGAAGTTGCGCCACACCGGCATCAGCGGGACCACCGCGAGGTCCTGGTAGACCGTGGCGATGCCGCGCTCGAGCGCCTCGCGGGGTGAGCCGAACCTGACCTCCTCACCCTCGACCTCGTAGGTGCCATGGGTCTGCTGGTGCAAACCGGCGATGATCTTGATGAGGGTGGACTTGCCGGCGCCGTTGTCGCCGAGTACGCACGTCACCTCGCCGGCGTCCACCTCCAGTGACACACCACCGAGCGCGATGATGTTGCCGTAGTTCTTGTCGCAGGCGGTGAGCCGCACCAGCGGCGTCTTGGTCGGGGTTTCCACTGTTGCTGTCATCTCGATGCCTCCGCGCGACGACGGATGTACGTATTGAGCAGGATCGCGCCCAGGAGCAGCGCGCCGAGGAAGAAGTAGAACCAGTCGGGGTTCCACCCGGCGTAGACGATGCCCAGCTGGGCCATGCCGAAGATGAATGCCCCGATCGCCGCTCCGATCGCGGAGCCGAACCCACCGGTGAGCAGGCACCCGCCGACCACGGCGGCGACGATGTAGATGAACTCGTTGCCCACGCCGAGACCGGACTGCACCGTGTTGAAGGCGAACAGGGTGTGCATGCCGGTGAACCAGCACAGGAAGCTGACCCCCATGAACAGCCCGATCTTCACCCGCTTCACCGGCACCCCCACCGCCCGGGAGCTGGGCGCGGACCCGCCGACGGCGAAGATCCAGTTCCCGATGTGGGTGCGGAGCAGGACCCAGGTGGCCACCACGACGAACAGGATCCACCAC
>DASXRB010000958.1:0-3401 GCA_036506875.1 Kribbellaceae bacterium
CGCAGCAGGAGCCGGCCGTCGTGGAAGTGGAACTCTTCGACGTCGTAGTAGAAGAGGTCGACTAGGCCGGCCCGCAGCGGCTGCCATCGTTCACGATGCGGGACGGGCATGGCGGTACTCATCGAGCCGATCCATTCCGGACGGTTGGGGCGTCCACCTTATACCGGGCGATGGCCGGCAGGGCGGCGACCGTCGACGCGTCTCCGCACGCCACCAGCCGCAGCGCCCGGAGTTTGTCGAGGGCTATCGCGAGCAGTTCGGCGTCAGCGCCGGGCTCGGTGACGCCGCGCCGCCAGTACGCCTCGTGCTCCCGCGCGATCTTCTTTACATACGCACGCAGCTCGCCGATCGGCACCGGGCCGCTCTGCGCCGCGAGGTGCTCGGCGACCAGCAGGGTGACGTGGCCGTCGGTGCGCTGTTCGGGCATCCGAACGTCGGTCAACTCGTCGTCCGGGTCGACCATCGCGATGCCCTCGGCACGCACCTCCGCGACAAGGCCGGTCGCGTCCTCGATCCGTCGCGTGATCGCGTGCCGCTGGCTGGTCAGGTATGCCCGTTCGTCGTCGGTCAGCTCGTCGTAGTAGATGACGGGGTCGTCCAGCAGCCTGCGGGTGAGCCGGTGGCGCAGCGCCCGGTTCCGCAGGTCGTCTACGTCGGCGACCGTCTCGTGGCTGAGTTCGCGCAGCCGGTGCTCGAAGTCGTCGGCGGTAACGGTCGAGGGGCCGCGGCCTGTGGTCAGCAGGGAGGCCAGGACGCGCCGGCGCACGTCGTACAGCACATCCCCGCTGCCGCCCAGGTAGGCGTCCTCCTCACCGGCTACGCGTTCCAGCACTCCCCACGACAGCAGCAGCCTGACGACGGCCACCAGGTCCGAGCGCTCGTCCCGGCGGCTCAGCGTGAAGGACACCCCTGCGGCGACCAGCTCAGGCTCACCGGCAGCGGCAAGCACTCCCTCGGCGAGACGCCCGAGCGTGACCTGCGCGTCGGCCCGTTCCAGCACGGCGAGCGCCAGGCACAGCAGCACGTACCGGCGGCGACCGAACGGCGCTTTGCTCCGGGCGTCCCGGGCGGGATGGGTGTCGTCGGCGAGTGACGGCGCGGTCTTGAACAAGCGCGCGGACTCCGCGCTGACCACCAGCCGCCTTCCCGTCTCCGCCGCCTGCCATTCGCGCAGGTCGGCGGCGTGCCGGCGGACCAGGCGGAGCGTCTCGTCGTCCACGCCGGCGGTGAGCAGGGGCTTGGCCAGCAGGGCGCGCATGGCCTTGCGCCGCTGCGTGGCCAGTTCGTCGGCCAGCGGACTCACCGGACCACCTCCAGGCCGCGGCCTGCGGCCAGATCGGCGATCTCGACAAGGTGTTCCGGGCCGTGCAGCACCCCGTCCTCGGTGTCGATCCGCACCGTGCCGCCGCCTGGCACGAGGGCCAACCGGATCTCCATCGTGCCGTCGCTCGTGGTCGTCTTGACCTCTGTCTCGCCCGGTTCACGAGCGGACAGGGCGTCGCCCAGCAGGCCGAGGAACAGCCGGAAAGCCTTCGTGTCGAGCCGGCCGAACTCCGACAACAGCACCGGCCCGGTGGTGGCCAGGCGCTCGCGGGCAGCCGCCACCTCTGCGGCTTCGCGGGCTGCGTGTTCGGCGAGGAACCGACGCGCCTGCCCGCGATCGGTGACCCGGTTGGGTTGGCCACGCCGCTCGTACGAGCCGGTGCGGCGGAGCTGCGGGCTGATCCGCACCGGAGGTGCCGCCTGCCAGGGTGTGTTCGGCGCTGGCTGGACCTCGTCCCAGACGGCGGCGGTGTCCTGGTTGACGGTGAGGTGACGGGCGGAGCCCAGCCCGAATGCGGCCCGCCACAGCCGGTGCGCTGCGGCATCGTCCGGCGCGTCCGCGAACCACCGCGCCAACGTGCGGAAGTCGGCCGAGCGGTCGGAGCGGCCGGACCGGCGCTCGTTCAGTGCGGCGACCGTGTCGATGAGCTGGGTGATCGCGGTGACGGCCGCGCCGCGCAGCAGTCGCGCCTGCGACGGTCGGCGCATGTCGGCTGAGACGAACCAGTCATGCAGGCCACGCCAGCGGTTGCGCCAAGCGTCGAGATGGTGCGCCGAAGCAGCCCGCGAGTGCTGACCGTCCGGCGCCGCGTCGGTCGCCTCGCGGCTGGCCACGACGGCGAGCACCCGCTCCAGGTCCGCGCCCTCGATGCGACTCAGCAGGACAGCGATCTCCGCGCCCCGGTTGGCGAGATCGGCGATGAACCGGTTCACGTAGTTGATCAGTTGCTGCTTGTAGGCGACGAAGGCCGCCACGTCGCCGTCGGAGAAGTCGATCACCCTGCGCAACGACGCCATGAACGCCTGCGCGTTGTCGGCCAGGCCCGTGAGCCGTTCGGCCAGCGCGAGCAGCAGCAGGTGCGCCTTCGCCGGGTCGAGACCGGCGGGAGCGGTGGCCATCCCTTCGAGCGCTCGCAGGTGCGCGGCGATGTCCTCCAACGCCACCGACTGCAACGCGCCGCGCCGACCCAGCGCCTCGTCGTAGACCGCGAGCGCCTCCTCCGCCGCTTGACCTGCCGCTGTGAACTGGTACAGATACCGGGCGCGGTGAAAGTCGGCCACGGTCGTGACCCGGCCGGTGTCGGGATCCGCGCGCAGGTTGCCCCACTCGACCAGCTGCCCGAGCGCACCGGCGACGGCCTCGATGTCGCCGGGCCGGCCGAGGTCCGCGACGACATCCTCCGGCCGCATGTGGACGATGAACCTGTCGCGCGCCCGCGCGAAGGTCAGCAGCACGTCTCTGTAGAGGCTGGAGTTGGGGACGCCGAGGTGCGCGAAGGGTTGCACGTCTGTCACGGCGGCCATCATCGCTCAGAGCACCGACAGTCTCAGCCCTGGAGCTCGACAGGTGAGCGGGGCCGGCGGACGTGGCGACCCAGGCCGTCCGTCGTGGGTGATGGTCGCGTTGCGACCAGCTACGGCCGTACCGGCAACGGCCATGTGACGTCGATGACCACGAATGTGGGTTCGGGGTGGCCAGCGGCGCGTTCCCATGTGGTACGGGACCCGCCTGGGGCACCAGCCTCCTGCGTAGGTTCGAGTCGCCCGAGATCTTCGATCCGGCCGGACGCGAATCTGCGGACAACAGAGCCAACCGGTGTCGACCCAACCGATGGACTATGGCGCCAAGCCGGGCCAGCCCCACCCACATCAGATCCCGATCGACGACTGGGACGGCTTCCTGTTCCAGCGGCAGCCTCTCCGGACAACGCCGCGCGACTTGCACCCCCCCGCTACCGGGACTGTTGCACCTGGCACGCCTTGGTCCAGAACCTCCGCCGCGGCCACGTCAAACCTGGGTCAGGACAGGCGCTGTGCTTTGTGGAGTAAGCGCTGCGCCACGACGACCAACGCGAGGA
>DASXRB010000959.1:0-8757 GCA_036506875.1 Kribbellaceae bacterium
GCCGGTGCAGACCTGGTCGCTGGCCGACCTCGGGGTCGCGCCGGAGCAGGTCGGCGCGTCCGCCGCGTGGTCGCAGGTCACCGAGGTGACCGCCCGCCCGCCGCGCAGCGCCGGCACGATCGTCACCGACGAGGACGGCAGCGGTGCGGCCCAGCTCGTCGAGTTCCTGTCCGCCAACAAGTTCCTCTGAGGAGTCCGAGGATGTCGAACGTTCTGGTTCTCGTTGACCACACCGGCGGCACCGTCCGCAAGACGACCGCGGAGCTCCTCACCATCGCCCGCCGGCTCGGTGAGCCCGTCGCCGTCTACATCGGCGAGGGCGTGGAGGGTGCGCTGCCGGCGCTCGGCCAGTACGGCGCCACCAAGGTGATCGCGCTGACCAACCCGGAGCTCGGCCAGTACCTGGTCGCCCCGAAGGCCGAGGCGCTGTTCCAGGTCGCGCAGAAGGTCGAGCCGGCCGCCGTGCTGATCTCGTCCAACGCCGAGGGCAAGGAGATCGCCGCCCGGCTCGCGGTCAAGCTCGAGTCCGGCCTGATCACCGACGCCGTCGACGTGCGGGAGGGTGGCGTCACCACGCAGTCGGTGTTCGCCGGCAACTACGCCGTCCAGGCCAAGGTCACCAAGGGCACCCCGATCATCACGGTGAAGCCGAACTCGGCCGCGCCGGAGGAGGCGGCGACGTCGCCGGAGGTCGAGGAGTTCGACGTGACGATCCCCGACGCCGCGAAGGGCGCGAAGATCACCGGCACCGAGCCCCGTGCGGCGTCCGGCCGGCCGGAGCTGACCGAGGCCGCGATCATCGTGTCCGGCGGCCGCGGTACCGGTGGCGACTTCGCCCCGATCGAGGCGTTCGCCGACTCGCTCGGCGCGGCCGTGGGCGCCTCGCGCGCGGCGGTCGACTCGGGCTGGTACCCGCACGCCTACCAGGTCGGCCAGACCGGCAAGACCGTGTCGCCGCAGCTGTACGTCGCGGCCGGCATCTCCGGTGCGATCCAGCACCGTGCCGGCATGCAGACCTCGAAGACGATCGTCGCGGTCAACAAGGACCCGGAGGCGCCGATCTTCGAGCTGGTCGACTTCGGCGTGGTCGGCGACCTGCACAAGGTCCTCCCGGCCGCCACCGAGGGCGTCAAGCAGCGCAAGGGCTGAGTTCTTCCGCCCGCGAACGTCCGCCGGAGGTCGCCACCTCCGGCGGACGTTCCGCGTTTCCAGGGTGGGTACGCTCGCCTGATGACTGCGGAGGGGTACGCCGAGGGGCTGGATCCGGAGGAGCTGGAGTTCCAGCGGCTGTACGGCCCGTGGCGGCCGGCACGCCCGGCCCAGGCCAAGGAGCTGCTTGGCGGATTCGGCTGTGACTGGTGGATCGCGGGTGGCTGGGCGATCGAGGCCTTCACCGGGCGGTCCAGGCACCACGAGGACATCGATGTGGCGATGTGGCGGCGCGACGTGCCGGCGCTGCGCGAGTGGCTGGGCGACCGGTACCACGTGTGGGCGGCCGGCTCTGGTTCGCTGCGCCCGGTCACCGACGACCGGCCTGACCTCCCGGACACCGCCGATCAGGTCTGGCTGCGCGCGCACGCGCTCGCGCCGTGGGAGTACGACGTGGTGCTGAACCCGGACCGCGACGGCCGCTGGGTCTTCCGCCGCGACCCGTCGTTCGACTACGACCTGGACGAGATCACCTGGGTCGCGTCCGATGGCATCCGCTACCTCGTCCCTGAGATGGCCCTGGCCTACAAGGCCCACCTGGCCCGCCGCCTCTGACGGACGCTGGTTTCGTGTTCGGTGCCAGGTCATGGGCGGCGACGGTCTGCTGTACCAGGCCACCGAAGGCCAGATCCCGTCGTTGCTCACGAACGGCGCCATCTGTCACGAACGACGCGATCGGTCGCGGTGAAGGCCAGCGGCGGCGGGCCGGCGGGCTGGTCGTCGTACAGGCTCGCGCCGCGGTCACAACGGACCGACGAATGGCGACACGCCGGGTCACAAGGGCCCGATGATGGGGAGTGTGGCGGGTCAGCCGCCGGCGATGGAGGGGAGGACGAGGAGGTCGTCGCCGTCGCGGACGGGGGTGTCGAGGCCGGAGAGGTCTCGAATGTTGTCGTCGCCGAGGAAGACGTTGACGTGACGGCGGAGGGCGCCGGTGTCGTCGGTGATGCGGCGGCGCAGTGCCGGGTGCTGGTCGCCGAGGGCGGTGAAGACCGCGCCGACGGTACCGGCACCGTCGACCTCCACCCGGTCGGCGCCGCCGACGTACGGACGCAGCACCACCGGCACCCGGACCACCACCGCCATCAGGACCACCTCCCGCTTCGTCGTACCCGATCCGTCACGACCGGCTCGCCGGCCGTTCCTCGTACGGCGGCCATCAGACGACCGTGGCGCGGACGGTGAGGACGTCGGGGAGGTGGCGGGCCAGCTCGGTCCAGGTGGTGCCGGAGTCGGTGCTGGCGTAGACGCAGCCGTCGCGGGTGCCGACGTAGACGCCGGCGGCGGAGCCGGGGACGTTGTCGGCGGTCATCGCGTCGCGCAGGACGGGGGAGTAGCACGGCGTGTCCGGCAGGCCGTCGGTGAGCGCGTCCCAGGTCTTGCCGGCGTCGGCGGACCGGTAGACCGCGAACCGGCCGTCGACCGGATAGCGGTTGCTGTCGGCAACCAACGGGAAGACGTAGACGGTGTCCGGCTCGGTCGGGTGGGTGACGATCGGGAAGCCGAAGTCGGACGGCAGGCCGTCGGCGATCGAGGTCCAGGTGCCGCCTCCGTCGTCGCTGCGGTAGACGCCGTGGTGGTTCTGCGCGTACAACCGGTCCGGGCGGCCGGCGTCGACCGCCACCTTGTGAACGCACTGGCCGTACTCCGGCCACGGGTCGGGCAGGAAGTACGCCTTGATCCCGGTGTTCGACGCGGCCCAGGTCTCGCCGCCGTCGGCGGTGCGGTACACCCCGCCGGCCGACATCGCGACCATGACCCGGTTGCGGTCGTCGCGGTGCGGCAGCACGGTGTGGATCGCCATCCCGCCGCCACCCGGCTCCCAGTGGGGCCGGTGCGGGTGGTCCCACAGGCCGCGGACCAGGTCGAACGTCACGCCGCCGTCGGTGGAGCGCCACAGCGACGACGGCTCCGCGCCGGCGTAGACCACGTCCGGCTCGTACGCCGGGCCGGGCTGGATCTGCCAGACCCGGGCCAGGGCGGTCCCGGTGTCGGCCGGGAAGGTGATCGAGCCCTCCGGCGGCTCGTCCCAGGTCCGGCCCAGGTCGTCGGAGTGGAACACCGCCGGACCCCAGTGCGCGCTGGTGCCGCCCGCGAAGACCCTCGGCTGCTCGCCCCGAGTGTCGATGCCGACCGAGTACACGCCCTGCATCTCGAACTGCGGTCCCTCGAACGCCCACCGCCGCCGGTCACTGTCGCTGCGGCCGATCCACAGCCCCTTGCGGGTCCCGACCAGCAGCACTGCCTCGCTCATGCCCGCCTCCCTCAGGTACGACGTGATCGCCACATCCTCGGAGCACACCACGCCGGCGCCCGCCTGGCAACGGCCGGACGCCCGGCCGCGATCGCGATCGAGATCACTGGTCCAACCAGTTGACCTGTCGCGATCCCGTCCCGCACCATGCGGTGCATGGACGTGACCCCCGTGACCCGTACCGCGGTGTCCGACGCCGTCTTCGGGCAGCTCGTCGACGAGATCCTGTCCGGCCGGCTCGCGCCGGACGATGTGCTGCCGTCGGAGCGCGAGCTCGCCGCGTCGTTCCAGGTCAACCGGCACGCCGTCCGCGAGGCGCTCAAGCGGGTCCAGCAGGCCGGCCTGGTCCGGATCAGCCAGGGCGGCAAGACGCGGGTCCTGGACTGGCGCATCCACGCCGGTCTGGACGTGCTGTCCGCGCTGGCCGCCGCCGGCGCGATCCCGCCGTTGCGGGTGGTCCACGACATCGCCGAGATGCGGCGGTCGGTCGGGGCCGACGCGGCCCGGCTGTGCGCTCTGAACGCGACCGAGGACGAGCTGGCCGCGGTGGTCGCCGCCGCCGAGGACTACCCGGAGCCGGGTGGCGGGCCGGACGTGTTCGGTGCCGATCTCGCCTTCTGGACGGCGGTGATCGCGGGGTCCGGCAACGTGGCCTACCGGCTCGGGCTGAACACGCTGGTCGCGGCGTTCGCCGACGTCGGCTGGCAGACGGTCGCCGAGCTCGGTCTGGCCGGCGAGCTCGCCGACCGCGACGCGCACCGGGACCTGGCCCGGTTGATCGGGTCCCGGGACGAGGCGGGCGCGCGGCGGCTCGCCGAGGACCTGCTCAGCCGCTTCGTCGACGTCCTGACCCCGGCGGGCGCTCCGGCCACGGCGGCGAAGGGGTGACCGCATGTTCGACCTGATCCTGCACGCGATCCCGGTCTTCCTGGTGTGCCTGGCGCTCGAGGCCGCCTCGTTCCGCTTCCTGCCGGACGACGACGAGCTCGGCTACGAGCTGCGCGACTCGCGCACCAGCCTGGCCATGGGGGTGGGCAACGTCATCGTCAACCTCGGCTGGAAGCTGGCCGTGGTCGCCGCCTACGCCGCGGCGTACCTCGTGACGCCGCTGCGGCTGCCGGCCGGCAACCCGCTGACCTGGGTGGCGCTGTTCGTGGCCGACGACGTCGCCTACTACTGGTTCCACCGGGCCCACCACCGGGTCCGGCTGTTCTGGGCGAGCCACGTGGTGCACCACTCGAGCCGGTACTACAACCTCTCCACGGCGCTGCGGCAGCCGTGGACGCCGTTCACGTCGATGCCGTTCTGGCTGCCGCTCGCGCTCCTCGGGTTCTCGCCGTCGATGATCCTGTTTCAGCAGTCGGTCAGCCTCGTGTACCAGTTCTTCATCCACACCGAGCGGGTCGGAACGCTGTGGCGGCCGGTGGAGCTGGTGATGAACACGCCGTCGCACCACCGGGTGCACCACGGCTCGAACGCGGCGTACCTCGACCGCAACTACGGCGGCATCCTGATCGTCTGGGACCGGCTGTTCCGCACCTTCGAACCCGAGCGCGAACGGGTCGTCTACGGGCTGACCACGAACCTCGAGACCTACAACCCGGTGCGGGTCGCGACCCACGAGTTCACCGCGATCTGGCGTGATCTTCGTCGTACGACGAGCTGGCGGGAACGCCTCGGGTACGTGTTCAGCGGGCCCGGCTGGGCACCGGGGCTCTGAGCGCGTCGTACCCTGGAAGCCGCTATGACCACCCCTGCCCTCACTCCCCGGGTCTATCTCGACCATGCCGCGACCACGCCGATGCTGCCGCAGGCGATCGAGGCGATGACCCGTCAGCTCGGCCGGACCGGCAACGCGTCGTCGCTGCACGCGGCCGGCCGGGCGGCCCGTCGTACCGTCGAGGAGTCCCGGGAGACGATCGGCGCGGCGCTCAACGCGCGGCCCAGCGAGGTGGTGTTCACCTCCGGCGGCACAGAGGCCGACAATCTGGCGCTGAAGGGGCTGTGGTGGGCACGGCTCGCGGAGGACCCGCGGCGCCGGCGGATCCTGGTCGCCCGGATCGAGCACCACGCGGTGCTGGACCCCTTGGTATGGCTCGGCCAGCACGAGGGCGCTCAGGTGGACTGGATCGAGGTCGACGAGCTCGGCCGGATCGACGTCGACGGCGTGCGCGCGGCGATCGAGCGGGAGCCGGAGTCGGTGTCGTTCGTGACCGTGATGCTGGCGAACAACGAGGTCGGCACGCTGCAGCCGGTGCGTGAGGTGGCCGCCGCGGCGGCGCCGTACGGGATCCCGGTGCACACCGACGCGGTGCAGGCGATCGGGCAGATCTCGGTCGACTTCACCGACCTCGGCGTGGACGCGATGACGGTGTCCGGGCACAAGCTCGGCGGGCCGTTCGGGATCGGCGCGCTGGTGGTCAAGCGCGAGACGACGCTGGTGCCGGTGCTGCACGGCGGCGGGCAGGAGCGCGACATCCGCTCCGGGACGCTGGACGCGCCGGCGACGGCCGGGTTCGCGGTCGCGGTCGAGCACGCGGTGGCGCAGCAGCCGGCGGAGGCTGTGCGGCTGGCCGGGCTGCGCGACGCGCTGGTGAGCGGCGTGACCGGGCTGGTGCCGGGTGCGCGGCTGTCCGGCGACCCGCTGCACCGGCTGCCCGGGAACGCGCACCTGTCGTTCCTCGGCTGCGAGGGTGACTCGCTGCTGCTGCTCCTCGACGCGCGCGGGATCGAGTGCTCCACCGGATCGGCGTGCAACGCGGGCGTCGCCGAGCCGAGCCACGTGCTGCTCGCCATGGGGTACGACGACGAGCGGGCCCGCGGCTCGCTGCGGTTCACCCTCGGGCACACCACCACGCGGGGCGACGTCGACACCGTGCTGGCGAACATCGGCCCGGTCGTGGAGCGGGCGATGAACGCCGGGTTGCAGAACGTGCGGAAGGCGGGCTGACGGGATGCGCGTGCTCGCCGCCATGTCCGGCGGGGTGGACTCCGCCGTCGCCGCCGCCCGGATCGCCGAGGCCGGCCACGAGGTCACGGGGGTGCACCTGGCGCTGTCGCGGAACCCGTTGTCGTACCGCAGCGGCGCGCGCGGGTGCTGCACGCTGGAGGACTCCCGGGACGCCCGGCGGGCGGCGGACGTGATCGGTATCCCGTTCTACGTCTGGGACCTGGCCGAGCGGTTCCACGCCGACGTGGTCGAGGACTTCGTGTCCGAGTACGCCGCGGGCCGGACGCCGAACCCGTGCCTGCGGTGCAACGAGAAGGTGAAGTTCAGTGCGGTGCTCGACCGGGCGCTGGCGCTCGGGTTCGACGCGGTCGCCACCGGGCACTACGCGCGGATCGTGGACGGGCCGGCCGGGCGTGAGCTGCACCGCGCGGTGGACCCGGCGAAGGACCAGTCCTACGTGCTCGGCGTGCTGACCGCCTCGCAGCTGGCGCACGCGTTGTTCCCGCTCGGGGACACGCCCAAGGACCTGGTGCGGGCCGAGGCCGCGGAGCGCGGGCTGTCGGTCGCGGACAAGCCGGACAGCCACGACATCTGCTTCGTTGCCGATGGCAACACACCGGCGTTCCTGCACGAGCGGCTCGGGGACGCGCCGGGCGACATCGTCGACGCGTCGGGCGCCAAGCTCGGTTCGCACAGCGGTACCTATGGCTTCACGGTCGGGCAGCGCAAGGGCCTGCGGATCGGCACCCCGACGGCGGACGGCAAGCCCCGGTTCGTCCTGGACATATCCCCGGTCGACCGCACCGTCACGGTCGGACCGCGGTCGGCGCTGGCGGTGCGCGGGCTGTCGGCGTCGTCGCCGCGCTGGTGCGGCCCGGAGCCGGCCGGCGAGCTGGCCTGCGGCGCCCAGCTGCGCGCGCACGGCGAGGAGGTCCGCGCCACGGCCCGCCTGGACGGCGGCGTGCTGCGCGTCGCGTTCCCCGAGCCGGTGGACGCGGTGGCGCCGGGCCAAGCGGTCGTGCTGTACGACGGGACGCGGGTGATCGGCTCGGCCACGATCGACGCCGTCGACCGCGTGGCGCAGCCGGCATGAACCGCGTCGGCGATCACGGTCTGTTCAGCGGTGTCGGGTCGATGCCGGGGGAGAACGTCCGGGAGACGACGCGGCTGGTCCTGGGCGAGGTGCCGGTGCCGTTCCTGCCGGAGCTGCCGGCCCGCCCGTACGGTGACCTGCTGAGCCGGGCCGCCGCCGTACTGACGGAACTGGCCGTCGACCTGCAGCCGGCGGGGTGGCGGCTGACGGGCGCGTCCGGGGGGCACGCGGGGCTGGACCAGCGCCGGGCGCGGTCGCTGCTCCTGCAGGACCTGGACGCGCTGGAGGAGCTGGCCGCCGACCACACCGGGCCGCTGAAGATCCAGCTCGCCGGGCCGTGGACGCTGGCGGCGCTGGTCGAGCGGCCGCGCGGCGACAAGGTGCTCGCCGACCACGGCGCGCGCCGTGATCTCGCGGAGGCGCTCGCCTACGGCCTGGCCCAGCACGTCGAGGAGGTACGACGCCGGGTCCCCGCCGCCGAGCTCGTCGTCCAGCTCGACGAGCCGGGGCTGCCGGCGGTGCTCGCCGGGGCGATCCCGACCGCCAGCGGCTGGGGTAAGCACCGGCCGGTCGACGAGCCGGGTGCGATCGAGCTGCTCCGGCCCGTCCTGGCGGCCGCCGGCGAGTCCGCCACCGTGCTGCACTGTTGCGCGAAGCAACCACCTGTCGCGCTGTTCCGCAAGGCCGGCGCCGGCGGAGTCTCGGTGGACCTGTCCCTCGTCGACCACGCCACCTGGGACGACGTCGCGACGGCCGTCGAAGGCGGCGCCACTCTCTATGCCGGCGTCGTACCCACGCTCGGCCCGCTGCTCCGCCCCGACCAGGTGGCGCCCGTCCTGACCAAGCGCTGGCTCGAGCTCGGCCTGCCCGCCAAGCAGCTCGCCGACGTCGTCATCACCCCCACCTGCGGCCTGTCCGGCTCCACCCCCGCCGGCGCTCGCGCCACCCTCACCCTCTGCCGCCGGGTCGCCGAAGTCGTCGCCGAGCAATCCGCCGCCTGACCGTCCATTCCATTCAACGGGCGGACAGGTTCTCGGCTGGACGAACAGGCTCGCGACCCGCGGAACACGGAATTGCTTGATCCACGCGGCTGTCAGAACGGCCCGATGAAGGGCGACACGCCGGGTTGCAAGGGCCCGATGAACGCAAAGGACGGTGTCGGAGGGGCGGGGTAGGTTTTGGGGCATGACTAGCTCGGAGGTGCCGGAGACGACGGTGGAGCAGGCGGCGGCGACGCCTGAGGCGCGGGAG